>QHXL01000053.1:30513-34865 GCA_003222935.1 Acidobacteriota bacterium | reverse complement strand
AACGCACTTCGTCATGGTATCGGACAAACGACTGACGCAGGGTCACTTCAAATTAAGGCAATGCGCCAGCCCGAAACATTAGTCTTAACTGTCTCGGATAATGGAGGCGGTTTACCTGTTCATTGGCAACTGAAGACGAGTAGCGGAATCGGTTTGGCGAATACCGCTGCCCGCTTGCAACAACTCTACGGCGAGAACCATCGATTTGATATTCACAACCGCGACGAAGGCGGCGTCGAAGTCGAGATTGTTGTTCCGGCAAGGACGGCCGATTGAGAAGTGCCTGAAAAAATTAAGACATTAATCGTCGACGATGAGCCGCTAGCGCGGCGAAATCTTCGTTTGTTGCTTGAACGCGATAGTCAGATTGAAGTCCTTGGCGAGTGTCGCAATGGTAAGGAAGCCGTAAAGGCAATCGAAACTTCCCGGCCCGATTTGATCTTTCTCGACATTCAAATGCCGGAGATGGACGGTTTCGACGTTATCGAGCGCCAGTATGCGTTGAAGGCGTTTGAAGTCCACGCTCTCGACTATCTGCTGAAGCCCTACGACGACTTGAGATTCAGTCAAGCATTACAGCGAGCTAAGTTACAGATTGAATCGCGAGAGATCAGCAAGGTCAGCAAACGTCTGCTGGCTTTGTTGGAGGAACGAGAAAGTCAAAAATCCATCTCGACATCGGCGAAGCCTTATCTCACCAGGCTGATGATCAAGCTGGCGAGTCGCGTAGTGCTTTTGAAAGTTGATGATATCGACTGGATCGAAGCAGATGGTAATTACGCAAAATTACACGTTGGTAAAAAGGCGCACCTGCTTCGCGAAAAGATGCATGACCTCGAGGCTCAGCTCGATCCGCAGAGATTCGTGAGGATTCATCGTTCGATAATTGTAAATCTCGAACGAATAAAAGAACTCCATCCACATTTCAACGGCGATTATGTTGTCGTGCTGGAAGACGGACGACAACTAAAACTCAGTCGGAGCAGACGCGAGCAGTTAGAGACACGACTCAAGGCAGTGAGCTGAACGACTGGTAATTGCAGATTGAAGATTTCAGATTGCAGATTTATCTCGTCGAAACGTGGCCTGAATCTTTGGACCATCGATTTAGACGTAATCGGCATTCGGCTAATCTTCAATCTGCAATCTTAAATCTGCAATGATCTCAGGGTTTCACCTGCGCCGACTCCTTCTGGTCTTCTTCCGTGGCTCGATACTTCTCTTTCTCTTTTTCGCGCTGCAGGTAAGGAATTCCCTTCTCCATCCATTCCGGAGCCGGGGCGCCTTTCAGGAAGTGATCGAAAAACTCCTGGAGTCTACGTGTGTAGTCTTTCTGGTTAATTCGGCGACGCAGACCATGCTTCTCGCCGTTGTAACTAAACATGTACGCTTCCTTACCCAGCCGTCGAAGCGCGAGGAAGTACTCGATACCTTGCTGCCATGGCACCGCATCGTCTTCGTCGTTAGCGATCATCAACAATGGCGTTTGCACTTTATCGGCTCGAAAGAGAGGTGAGTTATCAATGAAGCGCAACGGATAATCCCAGAGACTTCCGCCGATGCGAGATTGCGTGCGTTCATATTGAAACTGACGAGCGAGACCAGTGCCCCAACGAATGCCGCTGTAGGCGCTTGTCATGTTGGCAACGAGAGCGCCCGGAGCCGCAGCTTTGAAGCGATTCGTTTGCGTAACCATGTATGCGATCTGATAACCACCCCAACTGTGTCCCTGGATCCCAATCGCGTTCTCATCAACATACCCTTTATCGACAACCGATTGAATTGCCGGCAAAACGCACTTCAATGCGCTCGGCCCTGGGTAACCAATGTTGTAGACGATATCAGGCATGAACACGAGATAACCGTTACTGACATAGAAGGTCGGGTTGATGGAAGTGCCCGGACCCGGATTTCTAAACTGATGCAGTCCCTGCGAGAGGCGCTCGTAAATGTAGACGATCATCGGATACTTCTTCTTCGGATCGAAGTTCTCCGGTTTGAGGAGTAGTCCCCTTAACGCCACTCCATCCGTGCTCTTGAAACTCACCAGCTCTCCGGTTCCCCAATTGAATTGGGCTCGTTGAGCGTCGCCATTACTCATTCGCTTAAGATCTCGAAAGTCAGCGTTCGTGACCCATAGATCCGGGAATTGATCGAAGCGCGCAGCCGTCAGCAGCAACACATCAGCATCTTTTGCTTTAGTCGGACTGCCAAAGTCCTTCGCGGCCATCAAGAGTTTCTGTGGCGCAGCATCACTGTTAACTTTGTCGCGATAGAAACCTGTATCACGTGTCTCTTCGTTCTCAGCCTGGAGCAGCATAGGTTTGTCGGGATCGATCGAACGCTCTTTCGGGTCAAGTCGAACATAACGAAGCGCTGTCTTCTCTTTTCGACCAACACCATCCGTCAAATTCTTTGCGCTGCTCCCGTCAGGTGCGATCCGCCAGACATCGTAACGATCGTAAATAAGCACATCACGGTCATCCCTGGTCCAACCGGCGGTGCCATAGGAGCCGGGCATTTGAGGCGAGTCGTTATCTTCATTGAAGAAACGAACCGCTAAATTGCCGGTCAGATTTGTCAGGCGCCCATCGGCGAGTGAATAAGAGTTCCAATCTTTGCCGTCAAAAAAGACTGCATATTTCGCGTTAGGCGAAAGGGAAAAATTGCCGCGTTGCCTGGTCGAGAGTTGTTTGCGCGAACCGTCCAGCGTATTTACGAGGTAATAATCGGTAAAGCCCGGATCATAGTCGGACATCGTTCGGTACTTACGATTGTCGGTTCCAATGGCGTAGCGGCCATCATTAGAAATTGACACACTATCCATTGAGTCGTCGGCGAGCTGGACAAACTTCTTCTCTCGCAAATGATAGACGGCGCGGAACGACTTGTTCCGTTCTTGTTCAGCGCGAACTTTTTGGATCGGTTGAATGTAATCATCTTTCCAATGCCACAGATCGACGAGAACCTTCTCGTCCGCCGGTAACTCTTCGTCCATGTTTCGTTCAGGCTCGGGTGGTGGTGCAGTTCCAAGAAACAGGCGGCTGCCATCCAGTGAAAAACTCAAGTTTGCCTTGTCGCTAACGACGTATTCTTTGCGAAACCCCTCGGACAAGGTTGAGACAATTTCTGTCGCTTGACCGTCTTTTCGATTCCAGTGATAGATTTTGAACTTCGGTTGTTTTGCTTCCGCGTCGTCCTTGTCGCTGATCAACGCGAGCTGTGTGTTGTCTTCATCCCAGGTCAGTTTCTGGTACTTCCCTTTTCCGGCTAGCAACACACTCGGTGGCCCATCCGCTTGAGGTGTTACAACAAAAGCCCCATTGGTCTCTTCCTTTTTGGAGGAGGTTGCGTAGACAAGTGCCTTAGCGTCTTTGCTGAACGTGTAGTCGAGAACGTCTGCAAACTTTCGCTCTGCGTTTGTGGTCAGGTCGCGCAGAACCAAATCCGTGCCGTATTCCTTTTTACGACTCGACCTACCCCCTTGAGGACGTGGAGTCGCGGGCTGTTGCGGGGCGGCGGCGTTTTCAGATGTGGCTGCTGGCGTTGTGGCGCCTTCGCGCGCGGGTCTTTCGGGCACAGGAGCTTCTATCAAGTACGCGATATAGCCGGCGCCCTCTTCCGGCACCTGGAAACTTTTCACTCTTTCGATCTTCACAACTGAACCATTCGTGAGGTCCATGATGCCAACTCCATTTTTCGGCATCTCTTCAGGGCGCTTCTTATCTCTCTTCGCCTTGTTCAAGTCAGCCTTCGTTGGCTCTATACCGAAGATCAGAAACTTGTTATCAGCTGTGAACATTGGTCGAAGCAATCGAGCCTGGCCAGCTGCGAACTCTGCAACACTAGCTCCCGGGTCGTCTGGAGGTGGAACTGGAGGTCGATACCCACGCGGCGCATGCCACTCAACAGCGCTGCCGACGGTTCGCACAACTATTTCGCCGTCGCCGTCTTGCGGCATATAGGCGTACGCGACAAACTTACCGTCACGCGAAATCTGAGAAGTCTGAATCGAGCGCCAGGAATCGTAGTCCTTATGAGTCAGCGGTCGTTTTTGAGCTGCTGGTTTTGCCTGTTGTTCCTCGTTCGTCGCTCGAACGATCGAAACCGGATAAGACGCGACGACGGTTGTTAGCAGCGCCAAAACGCAGAATAGCGAAGACACTCGACGCCGAGTGCTGGACACTTTTCCGAAGCCCATGGGGATCACCTCACAATTGTCAGAGTGCTGTTCTTAAGACGAGGGCCTAAGTCTCACTTCTGCTGCGTTTGAAGTCAAGTTTTGAGAATAGTGAGTAGCATAGGCTTCAGTCTGTGCCCCCCTACCAGACGTCCTTGGAAGCCTGACAGAA
>QHXL01000053.1:27360-30431 GCA_003222935.1 Acidobacteriota bacterium | reverse complement strand
TAAACCCAATTATTTCAACAACAAAAACTAGTTATTGACGTACCAAAACGGCGCAGTCTAGTATTTCAGTGAGGCGTCGTTGGCCCATCCGCCCTCTGGACGCCGCCCCCTCCTCAGTAAGAGCTCACCACCACCAAGGTCGGAAAAGTAGCTCACCACAATCGAACAACTTCGTAACTGAGGTCTCGGACTAACCGTAGGCGTAAGAATTCCTCGTTAACCTCTACGCTCGCGAACTCGAGTTCGCCAAATAGGACAACAAACTATGAGCGCACAACAAGAAACATGGCGCGTCTCCACGATCGAAGGAATCTTCGAAACCGACCTGGACACGCTGCGACAGTGGATAATTGAAGGCTGTGTTTTGCCGACCGACAAGGTCTGCAAGGGAACACTCAGCTGGATCGACGCCGGACGAGTACCGAAACTCAAGAAAGCTTTCAATGGCGAGGTCGAGATCAGCGAACCGACACCCGTCGCTAGCGCTACCGCTTCGGAGAGCGCCTGGCAAACACCTCCTTCAACCGCACAGCACGCGGTCGAATCCCATGTTGGTCCAACAGACAACCAGGCTGGCGCCGGCGCACGGACCGACGTTTGTCATAACCATCCCGACGCGGCGCCAAAATTTGTCTGTCGCATGTGCGCTGCTGCACTCTGCGGAGAATGTCCTCGATATGTCGCCGGCAGCAAGATCGCTATCTGCCCGTTGTGCGGAGATCTCTGTCGATCGTATTCAGAGGTCACGACTAAAACTGCGCGCGCAGAATTTCAGGGTTCGGGTTTTGGGTTCACCGACTTCGCGAGAGCAGTCAAGTATCCATTCCAACACAAGGCTGCGCTAATCGGTGGTGCACTGGTCTATTCGTTTCTACTCCTCGCGGGTTTTCGCGGAAGCATGATCGGTTGGATGATCATGTTTGGCTGTATTTCGCACGTGATAAGCCAGGTGTCGTGGGGTCGACTCGATCGCAGCTTCATGCCTGACTTCAGCGGTTTCTCAATGTGGGACGACGTCGTACAGCCAATCTTTCTCGGCATTGGAATAACGATCGTTTCGTGGGGCCCGGTGATGGTCCTGGTATTCGCATTGATCTTTGGAGTCGTGAGTAGCGGCGCAGCTTCATCTGCTGATCATCACGCAGGAGTGGCCAACCAACACGAAGTAGAAGAAGACGATTTGAACGTTTTGACCGATCCGAATGCTGACTCGAAGAAACTAGAAGAGGCGAATAAGAAGCTCGACACGATGCGCCCAGGCACACAGATCGCACTCGAGGCTGAGCGTTCCAAAGATGAAAGCAATGATCCGACGGCGATGGTGCAGCAGATTCTCCCTTACCTTGGTGCGGGCATCTTCATTGTGCTGTTATTGCTGGCGGGAATAGCCTGGGGAATTTTCTATTATCCGATGGCTTTGACGGTGGCCGGTTATACACAAAGCTTTTGGTCAGTGGTGAATCCCCTGGTAGGCCTCGATACCATCAGACGCATGCGGCTGACCTACTTCAAGGCTTTCGCCATGGTCATCTGCATTCAGTTCGTTGGGCTGATAATGTCCGGAATCGTAGCCTATGTCACTTCACCGTTCGCAATGCCCTGGGTCGGCAATCTCCCGGCTAGCTTCATCAACGGCGGGTTCACTTTCTACTTCAATTTAGTGATCGCCTGTATTCTCGGCCTGTCGCTTTTCAAGTGCGCCGATCGATTGGGTATCACGGTAGATTGATCGAAAAGGGGCGACTAATTGGCCGCCCCTTTTGACCAATACCTACAAGAACAGCAACTAGAAGAACACCGAATAGAGCAGACGATTCGGTGAGCCTGTTCCCGGATTCGTGACAACGTTAGCCGTCGCATTGTTGACGATAGCGTTGCGGATTGTCGTCGGAGAAGCGGAAGGGTTTGCTTGTTTGTAAAGTGCTGCCACTCCCGCAACATGAGGCGAGGCCATAGAGGTTCCGCTCAAGGTTGCCGTTGCCGTGTTTGATGTGTACCACGACGAAAGTATCGATGAACCCGGAGCAAATAGATCGAGGCACGTACCAAAGTTTGAGAACGAAGAACGTGCGTCGGTTGAAGTGGTTGAACCGACAGTAATCGCGTTCGCAGTACACGCGTTGGCGTTGCTGTTACCGGCTGCGACAGCAATTGTAACTCCCGAGTTCGAGAGATTATTAACCGCATTGTCGAGAGCGGTCGAAGCGCCGCCACCAAGGCTCATGTTTGCTACAGCGGGATCAATACGATTGACGCGAACCCAATCGACTCCTGCAATCACGCCCGAAGTGGATCCGGATCCGTTGCAATCGAGTACGCGAACGCCGCGCAGCAACGCACTTTTCGCAACGCCATACGTTGAACCACCGACAGTTCCTGATACGTGGGTACCGTGGCCATTACAGTCTGCCCCGCTTCCGC
Source organism: Acidobacteriota bacterium (assembly GCA_003222935.1). Taxonomy (GTDB): domain Bacteria; phylum Acidobacteriota; class Blastocatellia; order Pyrinomonadales; family Pyrinomonadaceae; genus PSRF01. The sequence goes on along the minus strand of QHXL01000053.1, from coordinate 28,010 downwards.
CAAACGCATCGAACACGTTAGAAGCACGCCCGCCAAACTGATTGTGCGAAGTCCTTATACCAGTATCGATCACATAGACACGCACGCCTGATCCGGTCCAGTTGTAATTGTAGGTAGCATTGAGGGGTAGATTGCGTTGGTCTATTCGATCAAGTCCCCATGGGGGATTTGTTTGTGTGGCGTCTGCCGTCATGACTGAGTCTTCCTCAACAAATTTGACGCGGAAGTCCTCGCTCAACCGTTCAGCATCTTCTTCAGACATTTCAGCAGCGAAGCCATTGAGTGCGTGCTGATAGACGTGTTTGATTTTGCCGTGATAGGCATTTCCCATGTCTTCGGCGATATACGGCGCGATGGAATAGAGTCCTTTCTCGCCAACGACCTCGTCATCCAGGACTACGATATAGCTGTTTTGGATCTTGTTTGCTTTCCGGTAAAGTTTGTTCCCCCGGCCCTGACTACGAACGGGCGCGGAAACATACAACGTGGCCGTGAGACCTGCCAAAATTAGCAACGCAGCAAATTTCTTCATACTAATTTCCTCCAGCTTGAGAGTAAGGATCTGTTAGGGGGTGAGCCGCCCGCAGCGGCGAGAAATCGCGCGGGATTGATAAAGCCGATAAGAAGTTGAGTGGCGTATGGAACGAGGG
>QHXL01000053.1:22685-27245 GCA_003222935.1 Acidobacteriota bacterium | reverse complement strand
TATAGCACCAAAATTTTCTCGCGCAAGAAATGTCCGATAAACTTTAGTTTGTCGCGTCACTGAGAACTAGTCGCTGACCACTAATGAGCAACCGGGGAACCGTGGACATCACCGACTTTCTTCCCGTGGTGGTTTACCTACCCGAGGCGACCTTCATCACTTCGCGCGTTTGAGTGATTAGCACACCACGAGGTTGAAGTTGAACCCGCCGGAATAACGCCGGTGTTATCGAACTTGGACGTACTTGTCCTTATCTCATCAACCATGAAATCTACTGCTCACGATAGCCGCTAACCACAACATATTGAGCCCTTTCCGGGCGGTTTACCGTATGGGACAAGGTTCCTTGCAAAGCAATAGAACACTGGTGCATCATAAGTCCCGTTAATCCCTTCTCTCGCGCATCAACGGTGATGCGCCCCCTGCCTCGGTAAATTGGCGGCGGCGTTTTGGATGATTCGAGAGCAGGCCTGACCATAACTACAGAAGCCGCTCATCTTTGAGCATCCGAACTAGAGCTTTCGCTGCTGACCGTTACAACGGAGCCCACTTCGATTCAAAAGCTTCTTTTGACACTCCCGAACTAGCGGGAGAGGAGCATTTACATGTCCATGAAACTCTACGTTGGCAACCTCGCATTCAAGACTTCCAGCGAGGACTTGCAGCAACTCTTTGCCCAGGCGGGCACTGTTGAATCGGCGTCAGTTGTTGAAGATCGCGACACAGGTCGCTCACGAGGCTTTGGTTTTGTTGAAATGGCCTCGAAAGAAGAAGGCGAAGCAGCAATCGCCCAATTCAATGGCAAGGAATTGGATGGCCGCAACTTGACCGTTAACGAAGCTCGCCCACGAGAGGATCGTGGTGGTCGTGGCGGTGGTGGCGGCGGCCGCGGCGGTTATGGCGGTGGCGGCGGTCGTGGCGGTGGCGGCGGCGGCCGTGGTGGCGGCGGCGGTGGTTACGGTGGTGGTGGCGGTGGTGGCAATCGCGAACCCCGCTGGTAAGAGTTCAAACAGGCTAGCCACTAAATAAAGTGCACGAGGTCTGGCGGACTTGGAGTATTTCAAGTTCACCGACACTACAAGTTCGTCAGGCTGTGCGCAGTTCTTTAAATGATTTCAAACTAGGAGATGTACTAATGGAAAAGCCGGTTTTCACAGTTGGCGAGCGTGTCGAAAAACTATGTATTACGTGTAATGAGGTGCGCGGCCATGTCGTCGTCTCCGTTACTAAGCGAGGACAGATTTCTCGCGTAAGTTGTCCGAAGTGTGGAGAGCGCAGCGCATTCAAGAGCAATGCAACTACCGACGCAAATGCAAAGCGGTCTACAGCCAAAGCGGGTGCACCGTACGATCGAACCCGCACTTATCGAACCGGACAAGCGATGATGCATCCAACATTTGGTTTAGGTGAGGTTACGAAAGTGATCGAGCCCTGCAAGATCGACGTACTATTCGCCGATCGCATGCGACGTTTAATTCACTCGGTCCAACCCCAAGAATAAGCGCTAATATTCCAATCAATTTTCTGGCGACAGCCCAATTAAGGGCTGTCGTTTTTATTTACCCACACTGCACAGTTCGTCACTCTTGTTAGACTCAATCGACGCATGTTACTTTGCGCCCCAATGTCCGATATGCTTTAGCTTGTCGTTGGTCTAACTCAATGCTCCTAGTAGCTTAGAAGGTGTATTAAAAGTTTCTTAGGTCTCTATCATGTCACCGGCGACAAGCTAAAGGGGCTCTGCAAAATAGAGCAAGTTAGGAAGGGCGGTTTACCCCCGCTGGCCTGGCTAACAATAACCCTCGATGCGACTCTAAATTGGGCCAGCGGGGGTAAACCGCCCTTCCTAACTTGCACTAAATCATGGCTCGCCTTCTTCGCCTTCTTCCTCTCTGAGCTTCGCTGTCCACGAACTCTGCGGATATTTCTTCTTCAACAACTGCTCAAGTGCCATACGGGTGTCATCATCTCCTTCCCAGGAACCGCAGCCATACTTGTAACTTGAAGTAGCTTGCACGCCGATATAGAGCGCTTCGGGAATGCGAGGATCCTTGGGTGCACGCCTGGCCCAATCCAGAACTCTTTTGCCCAGGTAACTCTTGGCGTTACCGATAGCAAGTAAAGCCGCTCGCTCCCGCTTAGCAGCAGCTAAGGTTGGTCCACCGAGAAACTGAGGACGAGAAACTGTTTTTGGTGTTTCGTTTCCCTCTTCACTATATTCAGTCTCTTCCGGCCTACACCACCACGACAACTCAAAGTAGTACTCCGTATCATCAGTTCTTGAGAACAGAGGGATCCCGCTGGGAACATAAGGTGAGAGACTCGGAAACTTCAGCAGAATGTAGAGCGCTTCGTCATCGCGTTGCATGCGAGTTGGAGCATCCAGGTAATTCGCGATTGCCGCAGACATTTCGGGAACCAGGCGAGCAACTTCTTCTGAGGCCTCTTTCTCGATCACCTCATTTTTCAGCAAGATGGCCCGCGTCCAAGCTGAGATCGCGAGCGTTCTTCTGAGGTAATCAGGCAACTCCGAATTGCGTGAAGCATCAAGCAACGCCCGCACAGAAAAATGCCAATTGAAGATATCGGCGGTGCCTGGATCGAACGTCTTTCGATCCTCCCAGGGTAAGTACTGTTTGAACCTCTCATCAATTTCTCTGTCATTGTCTTCCCGGGTGCCTTCGTAATACGACGGGTCATACATTTCTTTTGCAATATGCATCAGATCGGCTAGTCGACCAGGACGTCCATCTTGATAGAACGCCGCCGGCTTGCGGCCTGCGAACCTGAGGAACTCTCCAACAGTGCGAGCCAGCTTCGATCGTTGTGCGAGCAAGAGGTTTTGTGACGAGACAGGCAACGAGTCGAATCGAGTAGTCAATATCTTGTCTAACAGCGCCACAGCATCGTTTGTCCTGTTCAGATCGACATATAGACGCGTGAGGTGATAGGCGATCGTTGGAAACGCAGGAGAGTTTTCATCGATGCGCTCGCCTTCGCGAATTAGCGACGCAACCGATCGATTCAACTTGTTAGCTTTAGCCAAAGCAACTAATAGCCAGGCCGTCGACCGAGTCTCACGCCACTTAGCGACCGAGTTAGTGAACGCATTTGGATCTTTAGACTGAAACGTCAGAATCCAATCGGACAGGTCATCCGCACGAAGAAATGCCGGGTAGGTGTCGAGTGCTAACTCGTTGCACTCGGAACAGCCTTCGTAATCACGACCTCCGTCGACCTTTCGATTCGGACTCAATAACCACTCGCGTCGCAACTGAGCAGCTACAAATCGTTCGTTTAGATCTTTCTTTTCGGCTTCGGAAAGTTTTTTCGCAAACGCGATCTCTACTTCCTGAAGCACTTCTGCTTGGGTGATTTCGGATTTGAAAGTAAACGTCTTGCTATTGGGAAAATCTGGCTTGCCATCCGCTGTCATTGGCGCGAGATAGAATTCGATCAGGTCGCCCCGGTCGAGTGCATCACGTCGTGCCTGGTATTCGGGATCCGGTTTATAGGGCGTAGGGGTGGGTGATGGATTGAGTCGGGCTTTCTTCTCTTCCTCCTCTTTTTGAACCTGGGCATCAAACTTATCCAGCAACCACGTGTAGTCGATGAGGTCTTGTCTAACATTTTCGTTGCCGGTCTGTTCGAGAGTTTGCGCGAGCTCATGTACTCTCTCTTCAGGTCGTAAACGAAACTTAACCAGTCCCAACAGCCGCTTCGATGAGTTCTGAAACTTTCCACCACTGGCCATTATGTTAATGAGCTCAGCTTCAGCCTGTTCGTAAAGTGATCGCTTAGTTTTTTCGTCCTCAGTCAAACTTGCTTCTCTCACAAGAGTGCGACCCACGAGGTAGCGACTAGTTTCCTGCCACACCGAATCACCGTCGTCCGCGATCTTCGCGAAACGCGATCGCGCTTCCTTGAAATTTAATGAATAGAAATGAGCGGCCGCTGTCTGGTAATCCCGATCTTTCCGCAACCAACCCGGACTACCAACCGCAACATCGGGAGGCTTGAGCGATCCTTCTGCGCAATTTCGAAAGACAATGTCCTGGCCTTCAAACCAGTCGCGAACATTCCTGTCAGTGGCACCGTAACTGCCAACTCGATCTTTTAGCGTTTGGGTCGCGACCTCAAAAGCGTTTGCCGTGCAATTTGGAAAGAAATCATAGCTCCCGTGCCGACGTTCGTCGTAAATTGGCGGCCGCTCTTTTTCTTCGTTACCAACTACTTCCTTCCGCGCTGCAATCCACGCTTTGATCGCAACACTGTCGTCGATCTCGGGTGGAGTGCCCTTTAATGCGGCAACCAACCCAGGCTGTTCATCGCCTGAAAACGAACCACCACTGAGATAACGATGTGCGATGACAAGTGTCTTACGCCCAAAAGTCGGTTGGACTATTCCAATCTTCCCTGTTGCAAACTCTTCGAAAGGCAAATCGGGCGAGTTTTCGAAAACGAATAACGGTTCCATCGTTTCCGGTCCGCAGGCGTATGCGGGAAACGCGGCCTGAAACAGCAAAACTATTAACAGAAGACCTGCTGCTTTTACTCGGA
>QHXL01000053.1:0-22673 GCA_003222935.1 Acidobacteriota bacterium | reverse complement strand
GAGTCCACGAACGTGAATTGAAGACATAAACACGTCGCTGCTTTTCAAAAGTCGTCTTGACTGGTTCATCGAGAGAAACCCCGTAACTTCTCCTGCATAACCTTTCGCGAAAGTCGTTGCCGCTCGTCAGCATGTTCTTAATCCGATCGGAGTCGGTGCCCATTCGAAAAACCATTGGCACCGCCTCGTCAACAGGCAGGTCGCTCAACCATCGGTCCCCGACACAAAATGAAGCTAATGCAGTCATGGAGAGCGGAACTGTATCCGGTAATTCACGGCGAAGGTCCTCCAGCAGCTGCCGGTAAAACTTACGCTCCGACGATGCAGCATCGAAATCTACCTGGATAGCGGAGATTCTTTCCAGTTCGAGAGTCTTCTTGATGTGTTCAACCAGGCGCTTGCGTTGGTCGTCTGTAAGTTCAGCTTTTTCTCGCGTGACTTTTTGGGACTCAATGCGTGTGACTGCGATCATTTTCGTGGTCGGCGGGACTTTGAGTGGTTGATGTCGAGGGTTGTAAACCACATCGCCGTTTTTCAACGTCAGCGTCTGGGCCAAAAACGCTACACCAAAGCGCTGGGGATCGATGAACCCTAGATCTTCTGGTCGTTCCCACGCCCACAGAATTACCCGAGGAAAATAATTTTCATCGATGCGATTGCGAGTTGATTTGGTCTGACAGGCGGACAAGAGAAGGACAACCGTTAGGCCAACCAACAGCTGTCGTTTCCGTGAATTCATTGCATGGAGATTAATAGACTAGTTGGCAGATTGTGAAGACAGATCCTGCCACAGAAGTGCGAGGTGGAATCCTCAGCAATAGCCTGTTGAAGACCACGTGCTAAATAGATCGCCGGTGCAGTAGCCCGCCATAGCCAGCGAGACTATGGGCCAAACGGAGCCCTCCTTGACAGTCGGGCTACTGCACCGGCCACCCACTAACCAGCTCACTCTTCTCACTTGCCTGCTCACGTGCGTGATACGACGACCTCGTCAACGGGCTCGACTCAACGTGATGAAAGCCCATCGACATTCCAATCTCCCGCCACCTGGCAAATTCATCTGGAGTAACGTAACGCTCAACAGGCAAACGCCGCGCGTGGGGCTGCAGATACTGGCCAATCGTCATGATGTCGCACGACGCGGCACGCAAGTCTTTCATCAACTCCACAACTTCATCAAAGGTTTCACCCAGCCCGACCATTATCCCGCTCTTCGTTAACATCCCGCGCGCTTCACGATCTCGACGAGCAGCAGCCCTTTGAAGCAAGGTCATTGATTGCTGATAGACGGCGTCTGGTCTAACGCGTCGATACAAACGAGCAATCGTCTCTGTGTTGTGATTCAAAACGTCAGGTTGAGCGTCGAGCACTGTGTTGAGAGCAGCCTCATCACCATTGAAATCCGGAATGAGCACTTCGACCTTACATTCTGAGTTCAGAGCGCGCACTTCCCTGATCGTGTCGGCCCAATGAGCGGCGCCGCCGTCGGGTAGATCGTCGCGATTGACGGATGTGATTACAGCGTGGGCCAGGTTCAAATGCCTAACGGCCTCGGCCACGTGGCGCGGCTCCTGAGCATCCAAACTTCCAGGTTGTCCTTTGGCGACGGCGCAAAACCCGCAATGCCGTGTGCAGATATCGCCGGCAAGCATGAAGGTGGCCGTGCGATCCGACCAGCACTCAAAAATGTTCGGGCAACGTGCCTCCTGGCAAACAGTGTGAAGGTTCAAGCCTTCGATTAATTGCAGGACATTGTTCTGGTTTGTTGGATCACCCAACCGGATGCGCAGCCAGTCGGGTTTGGGCTGACGTGTTTTCTGACTATTTGTGACTACGGGAAGTTCGCGGGCCAATGTTTTACCTCGAAAACGATTCTACACGCCGCCCATGGTTTTGGCGAAACGAGCAAGAAATGTCCGATAAACTTCAGTTTGTCGTTGACTCTGTGAAGTTGACTACGGTACCCAGAAGCGCTTGGACAATGGCGCATCGACAAGCTAAACCATATCGAACATTCATATCTATTGCCTGGGTTATTCAGCAGGTATAAGCTTCCGCCACTCTTCAAGCTAAAGGAGCGAAAACATGAAGCGTCTATTTGCAATCAGTTCTCTCGTCGTACTCCTCGGTGTTGCACTTTCGGCTCGCGCCGATGTTCCGCGACCAAAACCATCACAGACTGAAAACAAGCGCATATATTCCAGCCTTCAGATTGTTCCCGACTCGAAGGCAAATAATGCACGCCTTCAGATCCGGCAGTCTGACCTTGCCGAGTTGCGTGCAGCGTTGGAGGGGACACCCTCGAGTCGGCCATTCGCTGCCAGCATTACCAACAGTCCCACAAGAACCACGATCGCGGGGCTACTTCTATTTGCTTCGTTATCGTTCGCCGGTGTCTGGTGGGCTCGCTCGCGCTCCGGTTCGGGTCTTGGCCGCACACACAAAGCTGTCGGAATCGTGGTAATTGCTGTGGCTACCATAGGCGCTGCCGCGATCATCACTCGCGGAAATGCTGGCCCACCACCATCGTACTCCTGGAGAAACTTGCCCAATGCCCTCGCTGAAGGACGGTCAACCGGGGGGCAGGTCATCATCGAGATCGTTCCCGACAATCAGATCCCGGACGGCGGAGTTAAGCTGACAATCCCGCTTCAGAAAAAGAATGGAAACGGAGAAGAAGAGTAGAACGTGCAGGACGCTCTGCAAATTGAAGTAGCTTCGGCCGGACCGAGCGCAATGACTCGCCCCGAGTCTCGCGCACTCGTATTCGGCGCAGTGCTGGTCGTCTGCATTTTTGCCTCGGCGACATTTGCCAGCTGGCTTCCTTTGCAGATCTCTATCGTGACAGTGTTTCTGTTTGCAGGCCCGCACAACTGGTTTGAGTTGCGCTACTTTCTCATGCGTCTGCCAGTCAGGTTCGGCAAGTCGCGCAACTTCTTTCTCACTGCTTTTACGGGCCTGGGCATTCTCACCATTAGCTACGTTGCCCTGCCAGTAGTTTACCGGGCTACTAGTTGGACCAATGAAGGATGGTCGATTGTCATCGCGAGTTGGAACACGTTGTTGCTTGTCTGGTTGTGCGTTCTTATTTTGCTGCGCGGCGAGCAAAAGCCGCGCAGCAACTGGACCTGGGCCGTCCCGGTGACGCTTGCTGCCTGTGGGTTGAACTGGCTGGCGCCGGACTTTTTCAGTTTGGCCCTGGTCTACATTCACCCGCTCATCGCTTTCTGGTTTCTCGATCGCCACCTGCGTCGGACTCGGCCAAGCTGGGTAGCAACTTATCGACGTTGCCTGGCCATCGTGCCGGTTGTGGTCCTACTGATGATCTGGCAACTGACGCAGACTTCGTCCCTGGCTGAGACCAATGGGCTGTTCTGGCGCATCACACAACACTCAGGCGCAGAGTTATTACCAAACGTGTCTAGTCATTTGCTGGTGTCAATCCATCTTTTTCTCGAGATGCTGCACTACGGAGTTTGGATAATTGCGCTGCCGCTGATTGGATCGACAGTGAAACGAAAGTCGAAACCCATCTGGGATCCGAAGTCGATCCCAATCGCTCGTCATCCAAGGGGTTTCCCCAAATCGATGGCTCTATTGCTTTGCCTGGGGCTTGTAGTAGTGGTCGTTCTTTGGGCTGGTTTCTCTGTTGATTATGCAACGACAAGAGATATCTACTTTACGCTGGCGATCGCTCATGTGATGGCTGAAGCGCCGTTCCTGTTGCGGATGATTTGATAGAAGTTTCTAAGCAGATATCTTGAAGAGACAAGGGGCGGCCACGGAGTGCCGCCCCGACAATTATGACCCCCTCGGAACTCTGGCGATTCTTTCCTGTAGGCTATTTGCTTACGATTGCTATTGAAACGCCTGTGCTGGTCGTTGGGCTTTCGCGACGACACGCGGTTAGTCGAAGGGTGCTTGCGGGTGTTTGGCTTACCGCCTGCACCTATCCAATCGTCACACTGGTCCTGCCACTCGTCTTCGTTAACTCGTCTCGTAATGTTTACCTGTTAGCCGCGGAAGTCTTTGCGCCGGTGATGGAGTGTTTGTTGTTCTGGATGGCGTTTGGATCAAAAGATCCTTCTGGCAATAAGACGATCCGGAGAGACTTCGCAGTTATTGTTATCGCCAACCTCGCGTCGTTTGCCGTGGGTGAGGTGCTGAATTATTGGGAGTGGTTTTGATCTCTGTGCATTCTCTGTGTCTCTTTGACTCTTTGGTTATTAATGCTGAGATCGGTTGAACCACAAGACGCAGCGCAGCAAAGCCGCAACCAAAATGAGTTCTAGCGTGAACGGCTTTGCCGCCTGTGTTGGCTTCGCGGATGTGGCTGTGCCCTTCCGTAATCGGTCGCCGCTAAATTTGGGCTGCGCCCTCGAGGTCGACTTGGATGAAACCCGAGCGATGAGTCATGTCCAGGCACTGAAAGCGGCGCAGCCGAAGCGAATGAAACTCTGTACGGAAGGGCATAGCCACATCCTTACAACAAGCGGCAAAGCCGAGGGGAAGTTGCTCTAAAAAAGAACTCACAATCACAAAAACCTTGTCAGAAAACAAGATCTTAAGAACTTGCTACGCTGAGACACGGAGAATGCACAGAGTTACTCGGTGATCACTCGTTCCAGGACTTCAGTGTCAATATTCCCGCCGGACAAGATCACACCAACTCGCTCAACACCAGCGGGCAACTTCTTAAACATCACTGCGGCCGCTGCCGCTGCCCCAGAAGGTTCGACCAACATCTTCATCCTGAAAAGAATGAAACGGATCGTCGCGATGATCTCTTCATCCGAAACCGTCAATACATCGTCAGCGAGTTTTTGAATGATCGGAAAGGTCAACGTCCCTGGAGTTTGCACCCGAAGTCCGTCTGCAATGGTCGGAGGTGGAGGAATCGACACTCGTTCGCCTTTAAGAAACGACTGTCGCGTATCGTCGGCAGTTTCCGGCTCGACTGGAAACAAACGAATGCCTGGCTTCAACTGGGTCGCACCTGTCGCAACTCCGGCGAACAGTCCACCACCACTGCACGGCGTCAGAATGCAATCGAGATCGCCAACTTCCTCAAGTAGTTCTACTCCACACGTTGCCTGGCCCGCCATAATCAACTCATCGTCATACGGTGGGACCATAACCAGTTTCTCGCGCTCCGCGACGTCGAGGGCAAACTTCTCGCGGTCTTCCTTGTGACGGTCGTAGAAGATGATCTCGGCGCCGTAATCGCGCGTTGCGGCCACCTTCGCTTTAGGCGCATCGTCCGGCATCGCAACTACTACTCGAATTCCGGCTTCCTTCCCGGCAAGTGCGACCGCTTGTGCATGATTCCCGGAGGAGAACGCGACAATGCCGCGCGACTTCTCAGCGGGAGTTAGTGATTCAATCTTGTTCGTAGCGCCGCGGATTTTAAAGGCGCCGGCGCGTTGAAGATTTTCACACTTGAAGAAAACTTGTTTCCCGGCGATTTCATTGAAAAGCCTGGAAGTAGCCACCGGTGTACGGTGAATTCGCGCGTGAATACGGTCGCGAGCCGCGTTGATCATTTCGATAGTCAGCATGTTTTTATCGGAGTCAATTCAGGCAACGGATTGTACAGAGAGCGGGATGGTACTCATCCGGAATACATCTGCAAAATTTAGAATCAAACGGTCCTCAACAGCACTCAAGTCAGTTACATCACCTGACAATTCTTCCATCGACGTAACGGGTTCACCTTCGCACGCAATGATGAAATCAAAGTAACTCAGATCGGTATTGACGTTGAGGGCAAAGCCGTGAGTTGTGACCCAGCGGGCGATGTGAACTCCTATTGCAGCGACTTTACCGCGCGAGGTATGAACTCCAGTCAACCCTTCTATGCGAAAAGCGTCGATACGGAAGTCAGCCATCGTACGAATCAGAACCTCTTCAAGATCGCGAACATAACGATGAACATCTTCTCGATCCGGACTGAGGTTGATGATTGGATAACCTACGAGCTGGCCCAGGCCGTGATAGGTAACTTTACCGCCACGATTAGTTTCAAACACAGTCACACCGCGAGTCTTCAATTCGTCTTCAGCTAGAAGCACCGAAGAGTTGTCACCGCGACGGCCAATGGTCAGTGTATGCGGGTGCTCGAGCAGGAGGAGTGTGTCGGGTTGTTGCCTGGTCTTGACTAGAGCTTCGGTCTCTTTCTGCACATGCAGGGCAGTTTCGTAGTCGATTCGGCCGAGTCGTTGGACCAGCAATGATCTTTCTTTTGTCATGCAACCAGTCAACAGATGTCCGATAGCTTTAGAGCATCTTGCAAAAGTGAGCTTCTGAATTACAAAGGACACACTAGCCAATTTTCAGGTTGGGAAGGTGGACCCTGTCCCCGCCGTCTCGCTTGAGCTCGGTGGATTCTTTAGTAAATCTCAGCGGGGACAGGGTCCACCTTCCCAACCTGAAAATATTCTATAAAGCTCATTCACTGCTCGGAGTCAAATTTTGCAAGAGCTTTCTACTTGTCGTTGAGCTTAGCCACGAGCACTCACAAAGTAATCTCAACGACAAGCTAAAGCATATCGGACAATTCACCAGGGAGCCACACCCTGTGTATTCTCTGCGTCTCCACCCGTCTCCGTTGTTATAATGACTCTCCCGCAGCTTTAAGTTGAAACAGCAAATGCGACGAACAGGAGAACAAACTTGAAACGCATTACTCTAGCCCTACTATCGGTTTTATTGATCTCTACCGCCTTAGTGGCACAGACAAGAAAAAGATCCACTACAACTAAACCAAAGACCACGACGTCGGCCACCCAGAGCGTGGCGGCAGCGAAAACCGCAGGAGCTACCCGGGTCGCCGACCAGATTAAATTGCTTACGAGATTTATCTATTTACTTGGCGGAGCGGCCAGCAACATTGCTTCCGTTGATGAATCAATTAGACGGAACCAGGCGCCACCGGACGCGGCTCAGAGGAACGAGGCGGCAAAAGCTCAAGTCCGAACAGGGATCCAGGGTTTTCGGGAAGGTCTGGATAAGTTGGAGATCGACTTTCGCGCAACGCCGGAACTTCAACCGTACTACATCAAGCTTGCTGGCGTTGCAGCTGGAGCGGCAGATGCTGAACAGAAGGCAGCAGCAAACCAATTTGATCCAGCCGCGCGTTCATTGTTACAGGTTGTGAATCGATTGAGTGATGTGCTGGCACTGATGTAGGAATCTTGATGTCCGGTTGCCAATGTCCGATATGCGTCTGTCTTGCCGTTGATCTTAGCCACGAGCACCTACAAGGGAATCTCACGACAAGCTGAAGCATATCGGACATTTTCATTTCTGCTTCGCGTAGTATCCCTGCCGCGCTCTTACCTTAACTTGCGGCCGCGTTGGGACAGTGACAGCGATCCTTCGAAACTGGCCTGCCGGGACATCAGAATTGGCGTAGTAACCAATCAAGTATTGCCCACGCAACTCGGCTGCAACCTGTCTGAAGACCATCTCCAGGTCTTTTTCTCCGTCGGGAAGGAATGCGGTTCCACCAGTGGCGTCGGCCACCGTGCTCATTCCACTTTGGGCCCTCAGACTCATCTGATTCAGCCGCACTGACGGTCCGCCCGGGTTAACCGAATAGAAAATCGCGTCTGCCTTTTGAACTGCCTGTTGTACGTCGATTACAGCCAGGTGGTGTTTCGCCTGTAGCCGTTGCGACGCAGTTCCCGTAACTGCTGCAGCAAGCTCAGACCTCGGAACCTCAAGAATTCGTCGGCTGTTGTTATCGTCACCGTCTGAAATAACAATGATGACGCGTCGATGCCGACCCGGTGAATTCTCGTCGAGGTATTTCGCCGCCGCCGAAACGCTATCGTAGAAAGCAGTGGCGACTGAAGCAGTTGCCGGAGGAATGGTCAGAAGTTTTGTCGTAGCGACCTCAGCGGAAGCTAGCGGCTGGACCATTACTGGCGCATTGCCAATTGTAAAGATGGCTGCCTGATCCGCCGGTCTCATCACTTGTTTCAGAAAGCCGGCAGCGGCATTCTGCTGAAAGATAAAGAAGTTTTTCTGACTCACGCTACTCGAGATGTCGAACAACAAAGCAATCGACAGCGGTACTTGTTCCGGATCACCGATCTCAGCGATTTCCTGTTGCTTACCTTCTTCCTCCAAACGAAAGTCTGTAACGGTCAAGCCCTGGATGGCCTGCCCCTGCGAGTCAGTGACTGACACCGGCACCATGACCAGGTTAGAAGTGACTCGCACAACGTCCAACACTTCAGGCTCAGCGGGTTTCGGTGTTGGTGTCGGCTTTGGTTTCCACTTCGGTGGTGGTGGCGGCAAATCCTGAACTCGTTTTTGCGCCCGCGTGTGTCCCAGGGAAAAGAAAATGGCTAGCGTTCCTGCAACGAACGCCAGCCATAGAAATGTTATCCGTTTTCTATCTTTCATCATCGAGCCTGCCTCATGCCGCCAGTGTAACGGCTACTGTCCTTCTAATCTACCGTTTCAATGACGGCATGATTCATGGCTCTATGGTGCGAGGTCAAGCGTGCGGAGTTGTATTAAGAATCCAACTCCACACTATTGTTAATTTCCTGAACCCGAAGTTCCCGGATTCATAGTTGGCGAAGGAGCAGTAAGTCCTTTGTTAACAAGAAGCTTAATCTCAACACGTCGGTTCTGTGCGCGACCGTCTTTGGAAGTATTGTCAGCAACCGGGTTCGACTCACCAAAACCATACGGGGTCACAATTCGACGAAGCGGAATGCTGTGATTCTCAACCAGGTAACGAATCACCGCATCAGCACGTCGTTGACTCAAAACACGATTGCGCTCGAGGCTGCCATTAGTGTCGGCGAAACCCGAAACTTCAAGGACATAGCCTTTCGCGTTCAGTGCCTTCGTCGCGATCTCATCGAGCTTGGTCTTCGAATCAGTTGAGAGAATGGAGCTGCCGCTGCGGAAGTTCACCGCGGCTACAGTCTGTGGTTCATAGTCGTCCAAAGCGGAAATGCGTTCGTTGGTGGCGTTGACACCCGCGACTGCGGCATCAGCAGTTTCCTGGGCAGCTTTGGCGCCGCCACGGGCTGCGTTGGAAACAGCTGCCAATTCATCCAACTGTCCTGACAGGCGCTGTGCATTTGCTTCGACCTGCGTCAATTTAGCTTCGGTGTTTGAAGCTCGGTCTTCTAGCGGCGCGGCGCGTGATTCAACGGCACGAGCGACACGAAGATCCGATTCGTTAAAGCGAATCTTTTCGGCTGCCAATTCGCCTGAGCCATTACCGCGGCCTTCTATTTCAACATTCAATCCACGAAGGATCTGGGTTTGTGCATAGTTGTCCCCACTGCGAAGGAACCCACCTTTTGTCTTTACGCTGGTGCGATCATCGAGCCGTACGACAGTGTCAACACCATTCATGTCACGGACCGTAAACGTGTCCGCGTCACGTCGAGTGACGACGCCTTTTACCTTCATCTTCTGACCACTGGCCACTGTACGTGCGCCGCTGGGAGTAGAAGTGTCTTGTGCAATTGCTGGGGAGGCTGCGAAGACTAAAAGGCAGCTAGTAAGCACTGCCGGGGCAAACAATTTCTGTTTAGTGAATACCATTGATTTCTCTCCTTATAGCTGAAAGTAACTCGCCGTTCATCGGCGCTTTTGAACATCTCCCGCTGTAACCGATCGGCGATGTCGTTTCGTCGTCCCCGCTCGAATTAATTTGCGGCTGTGATGTCTTAGACCTTAGGCGCAGTGAAGTCAATAGCCTCCGCCATTCATCATCTAATCACCACTTTATCGCAATAACGGGCTGAATTGTGAACAAAAATGCGGTATCAATCTTTACAGTATCTTTGCGAGATCGTGGATTTAATGTTGGGAGCTGGTGTGGAAGTGGTTGCGGAAAATAGCTTCGCTCCGTTAAGGACCATGATATTTATCGATGCCTAGCCCATGGAACCGGGTAGCACTTATAAATATCGCGCCATAACGGAGCGAATACTTCCTGAACTTGATGGTCCTAAACCGAAAACTCGCCTGCTTCCAGTTGGTCCTTAACAAAAGCAAGGAACCTTTCAGCATCAGCGCCATCGATTACCCGATGATCGAAGCTCAACGCGAAGTACGCCATCCAGCGAATACCGATAAAGTCGTCGCCATCCGGAGTAGTCAGAACTTTGGCTCGTTTCTCAATCTTCCCGACACCAAGTATCGCCAACTGAGGCTGATTGATTATTGGCGTGCCGAATAGACCACCGAACACACCCGGGTTAGTAATCGTAAACGTCCCGCCGGTTACTTCGTCCGGTTTCAGTTGCTTGGTCCTTGCGCGGTCAGCAAGATCATTCGCAGCCCGGGCTAAACCGGAAATGCTCAAATCATCAGCCCGTTTAATCACGGGAACAATCAAACCCCAGTCCAGCGCCACGGCCATACCAAGATTGATGTCTTGCTTGTAGACAATTTGATCGCCGCTGACCTGAGCGTTGAAGATCGGGAACTTTCGCAATCCCTTATTGACTGCTTCAAAGATGAACGGCATGAACGTAAGCTTCGTGGCCGTGCGTTGATAGAACTCGTCACGCTGAGCATCGCGAAGCTTGGCGATACGAGTCATGTCGATCTCGTAAACCGTAGTGACATGCGCCGAAGTTCTTCGAGACATCACCATGTGCTCGGAAATTTTCTTGCGCATTACGCTCATTTGCTCCACACGATCACCAGCACCTGGTTTCGGTAAGGGAGGAGTCGGGATTTCAGGCGCTGCGGGCTGAGCAACCCGTGGAGCTTCGATCGTTGGGGCCGCTGTGGCTACTGGCGCTGCCGATCGAGGCGATCCGGATTCAATAAAACTCAGAATGTCGTTCTTAGTGACACGACCGCTCATTCCTGTGCCTTCGAGCTTTGAAATGTCGACGCCGTGCTCTTCCGCAATCTTGCGAACAAGTGGACTGGACTTTGTACGACGCAGATCCTCGACACTTTCATCTCCCGAAGCCTTTTGCGGCGGAGCTGGTTTTGTCCCAGGAACTGCCGAAGTTACCGGTGGCGCAGGTGGTCTAACCTCAGCTGGCTTGCTCGTTTCAGGTGGCGCAGGTGGAGCAGGTGCGGCCGACTCGGCTTCTACGGGTGCAGCTTGTTTTGGCTCTTGAGTTTTAGCTGGAGTCTCGGCTGACGCCGCTGCTGCCGCTTCCTCAACCGGTGCGGGACTCGATGCCTGGCCCGCAGAATCACCATCGAGCACGGCCACGACCGTATTAACTTCGACCGTATCGCCCTCCTTGAATCGTACCTCAGTCAAGGTTCCCGCGGCCGGGGAGGGGATCTCCGCGTCAACTTTGTCTGTTGATATCTCGAAGAGTGGCTCATCACGATCGACGCGTTCGCCGACCTTTTTCAACCATCTTGTAATCGTTCCTTCCGCAATGGATTCACCCATCTGCGGCATCACCACTTCAGTGCTCATTAAGTCTCCTAAATTGTCCGATAAACTTCAGTTTGTCGTGATCAGAGCTAGAGATCCGCTAAGACAAAATCACGACAAGCTAAAGCATATCGGACTCCGGTTAATACGCAGCCAACTTGCGCGCCGCTGAAACGACGTCTTTGGTCTGCGGCAAATAATAATCCTCGAGCGGGGGTGAATAGGGCACCGGAGTATCAATCGAAGCCAGACGAATGATCGGTGCATCGAGCCACTCAAATGCCTCTTCTGAAAGGAGAGCAGCGATCTCGCCGCCAATACCGCCGGTGCGCGAAGCTTCATGCAGAATGATCACCCGGCTGGTTTTCTTCACGCTTGCGAGAATCGTGGCTTTATCGAGCGGTGCGAGAGTTCGGAGGTCAATTACCTCAACGTCGAGGCCTTCTTTCTCAAGTTCCTCGGCTGCATCCAGCGCAGTCAGCACCATTGCGCCAAAGGTGATGATGGTCAAGTCTCTTCCCTCACGAACCACTTTGGCTTTGCCGATCTCAACGATGTAATCGTCCGCGGGCAGATCCTCGCGAAGTCGAGGCAAGCGATAGAGCTTTTTGTGTTCGAAATAAAGCACCGGATCTGGATCACGAATAGCAGCTTTGATTAGACCCTTGGCATCGTACGCGGTTGAAGGTTCCACGATCTTCAAGCCCGCCGTGTTTAAGAAAAAGGCCTCGGCGTTGAGCGAGTGGAATGGACCAGAACGCACGCCAGAACCACACGGACCACGAAAGACCGCGGGGATACCAGCTCCCCAACGATAACGACACTTCGCGGCGTAGTTGGTCAGAAGATCGAAGCCGGCCGAGATGAAATCGATAAACTGAAACTCGGCAACCGGCCGCATTCCCATCAAGGCTGCGCCACAGGCAGCGCCCACGATAGCGCCTTCCGAAATCGGTGTGTCGATCACTCGCTCTTTGCCAAACTCATCAATCAATCCATCGGTGACCTTAAACGCACCGCCAAAAGCGCCGACGTCTTCGCCAATGACAAAGACCGTCGGGTCGCGCTCCATCTCCTCCCAAATACCCTGGCGAATTGCTTCGACCATAGTGGCTGGTCCACCGCGTTCAGGTCGTGCTGATCTGTGTTCTTTCTTGACTGCTGTTGACATGTACTTTTGTCCGATAAACTTTATAGTTTGTCGCCCAATATCAGCTAAAACCCTCGATAGCCAAAGTCACGACAAACTTAAAGTTTATCGGACATCTTCTTTTACTTCTCCAGAACGGGCGGACGGAAAGCTGGAGGCACGATGCTGTTGTCAAAAACTCCGTAGGCCGCCTTTTCACCTTCCGGTAGTGGTGACGATTCTGCCCAGGCGCAATCTTCTTCGATCGCCCGCGTGACCTCGGAAACTATCTCGTCGAGCTTGTCCTGCTTCGCCACGTTCTTTTCGAGCAGATACTTCTCGAAACGATCGACTGGATCGTTGTGCTTTTCCCACCACTCGATCTCGTCAGGAGCCACGTAACGCTGATCGTCGTGCTCAGCATGACCCTTGCGACGATAAGTCTTAGCTTCGATCAATACTGCGCCACCGCCACGTCGAGCGTAATCTGCAGCGTGTTTCGTAACCTCGTAACAAGCAACAACATCGTTCCCGTCGACGATGTGCGAAGGAATCCCGTAACCCGCAGCCTTCTCAGCCAGGTCACGACACGCAGTCTGTAAACTTGTTGGAGTGGAGTAAGCGAAATGGTTGTACTCGGCGATAACGAGCAGCGGCAGCCGCTGGACGGCAGCAAAGTTTAATCCTTCATGAAATGCGCCGGTGCTCATTCCACCATCGCCGATATAAGCAACTGCGACGATCTCTTTCTTCTGCATTCGGGCGCCAATTAGAATCCCGGTCATTACCGGGATCATGTCGCCGAGGTGCGAGATTGGGCCAATAAACCCCTTCCCCATATCGCCAAAATGAATATTGAGATCCCGACCGCCGGATGGCCCCCAGGCCTTTGCCATGTACTGGGCAAAGATGTCGCGTGGTCTTATTCCTTTGACGAGCACCGCACCAAGATCGCGAATCAGTGGAGTAATGAAGTCACCGGGCTGCAACGCGTACGCAGTGCCAACCGCCGTCGCTTCCTGGCCCAACGAGCGAAAAACTCCCCCGACAACCTTTGTTTGGCGATAAAGGTTTACTAACCGCTCCTCGACCAGGCGAGTGAGCTTTAGATAACGGTAAAGTTCGAGCAGCTGATCAGGCTTTAGCGACGTTTCATCGGTACAAGTCAGCGGTTTACCTTCGGAAGGTTCGTGCGGCGCATATTTAGTACTAATGCGCATTTCAAAGCGAGGACCAGGTGGACGATCTCGTCGTTTTGCATGTGCCCCTTGCTCGCTTTTGCGACTGGTTTTTGTTGGTTGTTCGGCCATTTAGATATGAATGGTCAGGTCGTGAACTCCCTCTGCGGCTTCCATGACTGCCTCAGAAATTGTGGGATGAGCGTGCATGGTCCGGCCCAACTCATCAGCCGTTGACTCGAGCTGCATTGCCACGCAAGCCTCAGCTATAAGTTCCGTAGCGTGTGGGCCAATGATGTGGACTCCGAGTATTTCGTCGTACTTCTTCTCGGCGACAATCTTCACGAAGCCTTCTTCTTCTCCCAGGATTCGCGCTTTCCCGGATGCGGAGAACGGAAACCTGCCAACCTTAACGTCGTAACCCTGCTCTTTTGCTTTTGCTTCAGTTAAGCCGACAGAAGCGATTTCCGGATCACAGTAAGTGCAATTCGGTACGAGTCGCAGATTGATCGGTCTCACATCTTTCTTGCCAGCCATGTGTTCTACGGCAACGATTCCCTCTTTCGACGCGAGGTGCGCCAGCAACGGAGTGGGGACCACGTCGCCAATGGCATAGACACCTTTTTCGGCTGTTTGCTGGAACTCATCAACTTGAACAAAGCCTCGGTCAACTTTGATCTTGGTGCCTTCGAGGCCAAGACCTTGAGTAAAGGGCATTCGTCCGACTGCGACCAGCAGCATTTCAGCTTCGAGCGTTACTGTCTCGCCTTTCGAAGTCTTCCCGGTTACGCGCACACCCGAATCAGTCTTCTCAAGTTTCTCCAGCTTGGTATCAACCTGTGACTTGATTCCTCGTTTACGAAAACTCTTTTCGAGTTCTTTAGACACTTCTTCATCTTCGAGTGGAACCAGTCGAGGCAATAGTTCAACAAGCGTTGTCTCGGCGCCAAAGCGTGAGTAGACCGAAGCAAATTCAACGCCGACCGCTCCCGATCCCATAACTATCAGCGACTTCGGAACGTCTTTCAGCTCGAGAATATGATCGCTGTTAACGACATGTTTGCCGTCAGTTTCGAATCCCGGGATAGGCCGAACTACTGAGCCTGTCGCGATGACGATATTCTTTGTTTGTAGTGTTTGCTTCTTACCGTCTGCGTCGGTTACCTCCACTTTTCCTGGAAGGGCCAGCTTGCCGGTACCTTTGAAGACAGTAACTTTGTTTTTCTTCATCAGGTACTCGATGCCTTTTGAATTCTTCAGCACGACTTTTTCTTTGCGTTTTTGAACATCAGCAAAGGCCAGCTGAATACCTGACACCTGTACCCCGAAGTCCGCAGCGTGCTGCATCTGCTCGTAGATGTGGGCCGACATCAGCATCTGCTTGGTTGGTATACAACCACGCAACGTACAGGTGCCGCCGAGCCGGTTATCTTTTTCGACGATTGCGACTTTAAGGCCCAACTGCCCCGCGCGCACTGCAGCAACGTAGCCACCCGGGCCACTGCCAATGATCGTCACATCAAACTGTTCGTTAGCCAATTTAAAGAGTTCCTCTCGTCAATGCAGAATTGATTCCAAGTGATGAGTTAAAGCGAGATCAGGTCACGGGGGGTGCTCGTCACTTATATGCAGATTCAGATGCGTTCATTGAAAGACGGGCATTATAATCATTTGCCACGCGGCATCCAAACAGGCATGCTGCCAGGGAATTACGGCCGTTTTAGCAACTAAACGACGATTGTTCGAGGTCTGACAAATGAAACACTCCGAAGGTTTTTTAAAACTCGTAAACGATGCCAAGTCGCGAATCAAAGAGGTGACGGTAGCTGAGACTCGTGAGCGAATGACTGCAAATCCCGGGGCAAAGTTAGTTGACGTGCGGGAGGACCACGAGTGGGAAGCGGCGCATGCAGCCGGGTCGATACATTTAGGCAAAGGGATCATTGAGCGTGACGTTGAAGAAACCATCCCGGATAAAGCTGCGGAAGTGATTCTTTATTGCGGAGGAGGATTTCGTTCGGCACTCGCCGCAGACGTTTTGCAAACGATGGGTTACACAAACGTCTTCTCAATGGCTGGTGGCTGGAAAGCCTGGAAAGTGGAAGGCGGAGAGATCGACACAGGTCAAAGCTGAAATCTCAGCCGCAGATAGACGCAGAACGACGCAGATCAGAATAAAAAGAGTTGGCGGTACTCTTTCTGATCTGCGTCTTTCTGCGTTTATCTGTCGCTGACTCCTGCAAACAAAAAAGCGGGTGCACTCTTTTGTAGAGTGCACCCGACTGAAGAACCCAATTCTCGAGGAACTAGAATTCGAATCGAACGGCAAACTGAATCTGTCGTTCGCGGAAGAAAAAGCCGTTCGAAAGATCGCTGGCTGTGGCGAACGTTGGATCGTAATTCGCGACCACGGCACCATTCACAATCGACACGTTATACATGCGATTGTTAACACCGGTGACCTGGGTGCGGTTGAAGATGTTGAAACCCTCGGCAAGGAACTCAATCTTTGCGTTCTCTTTGATCGTGAACCGACGAGAGAGCCGTAGATCGACGTACTTGATCGGGGCCGTGTGGAACGCGTTGTTTGGCAACAAGCCGAAACGAAGTGAACCATTCGAACCGTTGATGCCGCCAGCCGGACTCGCACCAAAGACAGCGGAAGGACTAAAGCTGTTGGTAACCGGAGTGAAACGGAACCCTGAATACATGTTCACGATTGGTGCAATCGTCCAGCCGTTCAAGATGTGAGCACTTGCACCACTCAAATTCTTGAAGTCAGTGTTGTAAACAACGCTTGCTACAAACTTGTGACGTCGATCGAATGGAGACAGACCATCGTCACCAGCAGCGTCAAACGGATCGAAGAGCGCTGAAAATCCAGGAGTGAAGGTCGCTGAAGACTGCGCACCACCATTGTCCTGTGCTCTCGAAAGCGTGTAACTGGTCTGGAACTGCAGACCGTTCGTCAAACGGCGATTCGCCTGTAATACCAACGCGTGGTACTTCGTCGATACGCTGTCGCGAATCTCGAGGATATTTCCGAAACTCGTATTTGGTCTCGTTCCTCGATAATAAGGATAAACCCAGGTATTACCCGCCAACGGTCCATCGAGAATGTTGATTCGACCCTGTCCGGTTGGTGGATTTAAGTTGGTATCAACGAAGGTTGTCAGGTTTTTTCCAAAGCTGAAGAGGTAGCTGGCTGAAATGACTGTGTTACGTGCAACTTCACGCTCCACAATGAAATCACCCTGGTGAATGAGCGGATTCTGGAAACCGTTTCTGAAATAGTTCACAGCAGCCGTGCCCGCTGGTGCTGAGGCCAGGATGTTGGGAAACACTGGAGCGGCTGGATTTCCAGCAATGATGTCCGGGTTTGCCGGGCAGATAGTGCCGGTGCCGGTTGCAGGGCAAGCAGCTGGTACTGAACTCACAGCCTGGCCAGTTGAAAGACCGGTGTTGATCAGCGAATTGATGATGATCGTGCCGTTAATTCGGCCGTAATAGATTCCATAGCCTCCACGCACGCTGGTCTTGCCATCGTTACCCACGGCATAGGCAAATCCAATTCGAGGTCCAAAATTGTTTTTGTCGCTCGGTCGGTTCGCTGTTTGCGGTAGTGCCGGATTAACAAGGAAAGGCGTCGGAAACTTCTCGTATTCCCATCGCAGCCCGAGGTTCAGGGTCAGATGCGGGGTAACGCGCCAATCATCCTGAGCAAAGAAAGCAAAATCAGTAGTCTCAAGTTGAAAACGGGGCTGACCGAAACCCTGCGAGTAGTTACTTGTGTAGCACTTGCCGGCGATTCGTGTGTTCGCCGCGTTCGGTGCGGCTAACAGAGTCGCACACTGGCGGTTTGCCGCTCGCAAAGAACCACTGGTGGCAAAGTTTACATAGTCAACTATGAAGTCGTTGATATTGCCATAAGTGTAGGAGCCAGCTCCTGTAAAAAGGTTGTCGTCGATATCCCTTACCTTATTGATATCAGCGCCGAACTTGAACGTGTGATTTCCGGCTGAATAGGTAATCGAGTCAGCAACCTGAAAACGTCGTTCATCAGGCAGCGCAACTCGATCCAGTGACGTGGCTTTACCGATTGTTATGCCATTGGTCAGTGCAATCTGAGGTGAAAAGCCATTCGCCGTAGTTGGCTGTCCAGGAAGCGGCTGCTGCGCGAATTGCGAGTTGAGCTCATCGGAGAACTGGAAACGGAATTCATTAATAAGCTTGCTCGACAAAGTCGAGGACAAGCGGAGATTGAGTGAATCCGATTCAACAAAGTCATTACCGAAACCGGCCCTGTCGCGCGTTACGGTCGCACCAGTTTGTACTCCGGCGGGCGAGTTCCAACGCAGACGATTGTAGGTTGCGGTAAACGTGTGATTCTCATTTATGTGCCAATCAATCTTTGGCAGAAACAACTTCTGATCGCCACGACGCGGAACTTCACCGGTCTGGTCGTTGATAAAGGCCAACGCCGAGTCAATCTGCGGCGTTGTTAATCCGCGCGCCAAAAGCGTTGTGCGATTGACGGTGTTGAGGTAGCCGGGTGTCGAGAACGACGCGATACCAGGAAAATTACGTTCCTGCTGGTCGTAGCTGAAGAAGAAAAACAGCTTGTCTTTGACTATTGGACCACCGACGGTCCCACCAAACTGATAGCGCACATCTACTGGCTTGTAGGCGACTCTTGTAGAAACGCCATTAACGAGTTGGTTGAGAAAAGTATTCGGATTACGCGCGCCCCACTTATTATTCCGGTCGTAAAGGAAAGCGGAACCATGAAACTCATTGGTACCAGACTTGGTGACGGCGTTGATAACGCCACCGGCTGAACGTCCGTACTCGGCGGCAAAGTTTGAAGTGTTAACCTGAAACTCTCGAATTGCCGACTGGCTGATTGAATATGCGGCACGAGTGCGGCCACGCTCTTCGGAAAAGAACGCCTGGTTGTTGTCACCGCCGTCGACCGTGCTGTTATTGAGTAGACCAGAAATACCTCTAAAACTAATCAAGCCGAAGTTGCCATCAGGAACCGCGCCTGGCGTTAGAATGGCAAAGTTGGACCAACGACGACCGTTAACAGGAAGCTCATTGATCGAAGTTTGATTAAGGTTGCTGGAGAAGTCTTGTTGGGTGGTATTGATGACTGGTGCCTCACCAGTCACCTCGACGGTGCCGGTTACGGCTCCAATTGATAAAGGAACGTCGATAGTGGTTTCGCGTCCAACTTCAACCACGATGCCTTCCTGGGTGAATTCGGTAAAGCCGGATCCGTTAATCGTTACTGCATATTTCCCAGGTTGGAGATTTACGATCTTGAAACGACCCTGATCGTCAGTGGTCGCGGCATCTTCTTTGTTCGTATCCAAACTACGAACAGTGACGGCAGCGCCTGACACGACTTCCTTATTAGGATTCGTGACAAGACCGCCGATGGCGCCAGTCGTTGTTGATTGCGCGATTGCGGCAGAACAAAGTGTAAGCACCATTAAGCACAGAGCAGAGAGCTTTCCAATTTTTGACATACAGAGGGAACTCCTTACGTTCAGCTTCGCTGAAGGCGTTTTAGCCAATCGGTGAATTAGTTTTGATTTAAGAGCACTTGAAATTAGCAAATTCCAGAAGGAAGTGAATGGCGATACAAGCGACGCGACTTCTATCACGACCGGTTGGCTATTCGCAACCGTTGAGTCAGATTTGAAGCATTAAATCTATGTAACCATTTTTGTGAATAAAACTCGCATCAAGGCTCGTTTATGACAGAAAGAATTTCGCAAAACCTGTGCCGAATAACCCAAACCGGGCCGCACGAAGTCCAAGGCGCGTTTTCCCAATACTTATCCGCTGAAACCGAGGAACGATTGTCCGGCAAAGTACTCAAGATTTTGGATTTGATTGGAAAATCGGGAGAAAATCTTTCGTCGTAACAATTTAGTCGGACCCCGAACTAAAGGTCCGACCCGAAGGTCCGATATGCTTCAGCTTGTCGTGACTCACTTGTTTGACGTCTGAACGTCACGACAAGCTAAAGCATATCGAACATGTCTCTCAAACTCTCTCGACGATCATTGCGATGCCCTGTCCTCCGCCGATACACGCAGTTGCCAACCCATATCGGCCTCCGCGTCGATGAAGTTCGTGAAGCACAGTCAGCACAATCCGGGTGCCTGTTGCGGCGAGTGGATGACCGAGTGCGATTGCCCCACCATTGACATTTGTGCGAGCGCGGTCGAGTCCCAGCTCCTTTTCGACGGCGAGATACTGAGCAGCAAATGCTTCGTTTACCTCTACAAGATCGATGTCACTTAAATTCAATCCGGCTTTTTCGAGGGCTGCTCGAGTCGCCGGCACGGGTCCAATTCCCATTATCTCGGGTTCAACGCCTGCATAGGCCCAACTAACAATTCTTCCCATCGGCTTGAGATCGCGTTGTTTGACGAAATCTTCGTCAGCAATCACTAAAGCAGCTGCACCATCAACGATCCCCGAAGCATTGCCGGCAGTGACGAAACCATCTTTCGCAAATGCGGGCCTGAGTTTTGCTAATCCTTCGAGCGTGGTTTCCGGTCGTAAATGATCATCACGATCGACAATCGTCGCGCCCTTTCGCGACGGGACTTCGACGGGAACGATCTCTTCCGCGAAATATCCGGCGTCGAGAGCACGCTTCGCTTCTTGCTGCGATCTCAACGCATAAGCGTCCTGCGCTTCACGCGAAATCTCAAACCGACGCGCTAAATTCTCGGCAGTGCCCGCCATTGGTGTATTGCAATAGGTGTCGAGCAGCGCCACCATCAAACTATCTTCAAGCTTGCCTTGTCCCAATGCGAAACCGGACCGCGCTCCGCGAATGACATGAGGCGCCTGCGACATCGACTCGATCCCGCCGACGAGCGCTGTTCTTGCTTCACCAAGTTGAATCATCTGCGCGCCCGAAATGATCGATTGAATACCACTGCCGCAGAGTCTATTAACAGTTAACGCGGGACGATCAAACGGCACACCTGCTTTGAGGGCAACGTGTCGAGCGCCGTAAATCGCGTCGCCGGAAGTTTGCAGTGCATTCCCCATTACCGTGTGATCGATCTCATCGGCACTCACGGCAGTAGATTCCAGCGCACCGCGCGCAGCAACCGCACCTAAGTCAATTGCCGAGACATCTTTGAGTGCTCCGACGTACTCACCCATCGGAGTACGTTTACCACCCAGAATAAAAACTTCTTTCGCCATTCTTAACTCCTATTAAGACATTTTTACGATAAGGTGAGACTAACAAGGCCAACAATTAAGCGTCAAACGAGCTGGATTTCGACTCCGATTATAAGAAGCTGGAGAAACCGTGGCGCCCTGCTAAAAGCAATGCTCCAGCCGTGTGGGTTACTGAGAAAACCGGTGAGTGGCGAGATATCTATGAAGCAACTCCTCGAGAAAGCCTTCATAGGTAAAAGTGGCAAGGTCGTAAGTAGGACGAATCTTATACAAAATGGGAAGCGAAACTCCCCAGGCCATCCATTGTCGGGGAACATCTCCCAGATCCCACCGGCGACGAAGAAAAGTCTCGACAACTTGAATCTCAGACTCAGTCAAACTATTCAGGTTGGCAACAAAATTGACCGGCTTGAATGATCGGCGTAGTGCCGGATCGCTGACAGGCGAAGCAAACACTTCAGCAAACGCCGGAGCCTCGGCTTCACGCTCACGCACAACGACTGTGCCTGCAATCATATCGCCGACACGTTGATCTCGCGTCGTTGAAAAAACCGATATCAACCCGATGGAGTAGAAGGGCGCCGGCATCATGTCGAAACTCCTGATCAGGTTTCGCACTGACGACTCCCAAAACGTAATCGGTCTGCCATCCTCTCGAATTACACGAAGTTTCAACCAGCGCTTTCCCGGCGTTTGACCCCTCCACAGCCATTCAAAAAAGGCGAAGTAGCCTGACAAGATCAGGAACAACAGGAGAATCATTACGGCATAGACCCACTTGGGCGCCGATGCCAATGCTCCTTCCACGTCAGAAAAGTTGGCGAGAACGATGAAGCCTATTGCGATGATGGCAAGTACTAAAGCCTGGATGGCATGATCGATTGCGCAGGCGAGAAAACGATTTCCGATTGATGCGAGCGCAAAGTGCAGCGGCACCCGCTCGGGTGTTTCGATGATGAGAACGTCTTCTGTGGCAAAAGTTGCTGACATCTTGCTTATAGAGTTTTCATATCGCCATCATTAAACCGTGCGCTTGGAAAACCAGAAAGTCTTTAGTGTTCGCCGTCGCGATTTGCGCATCACAACGAAGCGCTACGGCGGCAATCTGGCAATCGGCTAGGCTACGAGATCTACGCCCGGTTAGATTGAATAACTCGGCTGACTCTTCAGCATCCGAATCAATAAATGGTTCAATGAATGTGAATAAGTTTTTTGCCAACATCAAATCTTCAGGAGACAATGGACCGCAAAGAAACTCACTCCAAGCGATAGAACTAATGCCTATATCTTCATTCTTCACCAGCCTGGACTCCATCCTGACGGCACTGGAAGTACCAGGCACAAATGATTGAATGAGGAAACTAGTATCGAGATGAATCATCCGCCCTTAACGGCGAGCCTCGTAAACCACTTTTTGCCAATCTTGGGCTCTGGAGGGTGTTAGACCTAGCCTCCGACGAAGCATAGTGAAGGCCTCCAACCTGCCTCCTCAGTCCTGTGAGTTTGTTGCGCGGCTAGCTTGCTCGAGTGCACGTCGAACTGCCTGTTCTTCAGATACGCGCCAATTGAGAGCGAGACGGGTCAAGAGTCTATGTGAGGCTACGTCAAGCTCTAGTGACGCACTCGCTGTGAGTTTTTCAAGACGACTCGTACCGGGCACTCGGGATACTTTCGCGCGCTTCAAGGCGCGAACTTTTTTTGTACGTGGGTTGTTGTAGCGATACATGATGACTTTCAAACCCGCCTCAATTCTGAATCCCGC
>QHXL01000346.1:3856-7060 GCA_003222935.1 Acidobacteriota bacterium | reverse complement strand
TAGCGAACGAGTTTGAATACGTTTGGACCGTGCCACCGTCAACCTGGTAATAGGTAGTAGCAACTCCAGCCTGGGCGTTGTCTGACACCGACAACGAGACCTGGACTGAACTTTGGTACCAACCATTGCTACCAACCGTGCCGCTCGTCGAGATCTGAGTTGAGGGTGCTCCTGAATCTACGTTCAACGTTAATGAATGCTGATTCTCAACATTGCCAACAGCATCAACGCTCCAATACTGAACCGTGTGACTGCCACCCCCGCTGACGTTAAAGGAGTTCGCGTAGTTTTGCGTCGCTCCGCCATCGATCGTGTAGTAAGTATTAGCAACGCCGGAGGAATTGTCCGTTGACGTCAAAGTCACTAACGCCGGATCCAGATACCACGAATTAAAGGAAGTACCTGCGACGCTGGCGCTGGTAGCAGGAGCCCCTGTGTCGACTTTGACAGTGGTCGAGTGCGTTTGTTCAGTGTTCCCTGCCACGTCCACACTCCAATAACTGACGGTGTGTGTCCCCTCAGTCGAAATTGAAAATGGATTTGTGTAGGTTTGAGTGGACCCACCATCCACTTTGTAGAAGGTATTAGCGATACCCGACAAATTGTCAGTACTGTTCAAGGTGATTTGGATATCGGAATACCACTCACCATTGTTAACTGATCCAGAAATTGTTGTTGAGGTCGTCGGCGCACTCCAGTCGATGTTCACGACGGGCGAGGTAACACTAGTAGTGTTGCCCGAGCGATCGGTCAGAGTCACATCTTGAGTTTGGTTTGCACCTTCCGAAGTAAAGTGAAGCGGACTCACTGGGGACGCACTACCAACACCTGCGAAAGTGAATGGAAAATCAACGGGGGCCTTGTTCCAACCGGAAGCATTCGCTGCCGGAACCGGCGCTCCCCACGTCACGCTCGGTGGAGTGTTGTCAGTTTCAAAAGCGACGAGCGTCGTGGACGTCGGTATGACAAGCAATCCCTCGCCGGCAGCGAAGCCCGTCAATGGTTGCGAAACATTGTGCTCGTCGACATAGGGAATACTGGTGCCAGCAGTCGTGGACCACACTTGTAGTCCGGTCGCAGCATCCAGTGCGTAGAGTTTCCCACTGTTCGATCCGACATACACAAATCCATCGGCATAGAGCACTCCTGACTGCAGGGCACCGTCTCCCGAAAAACTCCAAACCAGAGAGTTATTGTTGTTGAGATCACGACCTTCAAGTGTGCCGTAAGATCCATAACCGTGTGGGCCATTGAGAAAGAAACCCATGTTGCCGGCAAACACTGGGGCATTCTTCGTGTTGTAGGTGCCCAGGAGTGAACCAGTCTGAATGTCGAGAATCGAGTCTGTGGTGTCGCGTACGTAGAGCCGACCGTCGTAAAGCACCGGCGTCTTGCCTCCACCGCCGGAGCACCCGGGGTTGTTTTTCCAGATTAACGAGCCGCTCGTCGGATTGAATTTAAAAACATACGTACAAGCGTAAGAGACGAATAGTGAATCGTTCGTGACGACCGGAGAACTGTTGTCGCCATAACTGACCGGGGCTGTCCAGACAATGTTTCCAGTGTCTGCGCTCACGGCAAATAAACTTCCATTGCCGTTGCTTGTATATACCATTCCCTGGGACACGGTTGGCGCCGACGAGAAACTCGATCCCGGCAACTGCCGACTCCATACAACATTTCCAGACGCTGATTCGAAGGCGCGCAATAAACCTGATCCGCTGAGCGCAAAAACGCGACCGTTCTCGTAACAGAGTGCCGACCAATAGTAGACACCGCCAAGGGGATACGACCAAAGAGTAGCGCCACTCGCACCATCGAGTGCATAAAGCACAGTTCCATAAGCCGATGGATTGCGAACCGTGACGAACACTCTTCCGTCAGCAATAAGCGGGTAAGACATTTTCTGCCCGAAAGTGACGCTCCATTTCTGTTTCAGTGGCGGCGCGATACCAGCGGAATAAAGCGTACCCGTGTGAGTGGCGTCGATCTGAAAATTGCGAGCCTGATTTTGTGAGACCTGAGCAAAGGTGGAGGTGGCAAAGAGAATAGAGAGCAATCCGAGAAGGGACGCGGTGAGTTTCATGTTTTCTCCATGGACAGAATTTGTCTAAGAATTGCGACTGGCTTGGGGCGAGAGTTGAGAAGATCGAGTTATGGCACCTAAGGTCTAGAGCTGAGGACTTGGTGCCGAAAAAATAATAAGCATTCGCGGTGAGGGAAATCAACAACTATTTCATCGCGGTCGGCTTTGCACAAAAAGTCAGAATCCCAGCCCACGGGAGTGGGTGGTTTGTTAAGTCGAAGCTACAGAGCGCAAAACAATCCATGGTGAGAATCCCACTCGACGGTAGTCGGTGGTTCGTTAAAGTCCAGCCTCGTGCGCCTCGACGATCAGAACCCCGACCGAGAAAACCCATCTCCGAGGTTGGACTTTAAAGAACCATCCACTCCCGTGGGCTGGGATTTTGACTTTTTGTGCAACGCCATCGCGGTCAATAGATGGCGGCGTTTACTCGCAATTTCCAGACTCCGATTTACTTCGGAGATTTGGTTGATCGATCCGGCATCTCTGGCTACTATCTCGTCGCGTAACAGGCCGCATCCCGTCCGCGGAAAGGGCTGAGCCCACCTGACACATGTCTACCACAACTTCGATCTTCTTTTGACCCGCGTGCGGACACGGGTAGCAACGAAAGGAGATCAACATGTCTGAAACTACATCTCACCTTCCAGATCATCCGTCGCTCCAACAACTCCGAAAACAAGCCAAGGAGCTACTACAGAAACTCCGTGGCAGTGATCCGTCTGCCATCGATCGACTGCGCAAGTTCAAATCAACCGTTGATAATCCAATCCTGGCTGATGCACAGTTCACTCTTGCTCGCGAGTATGGTTTCGAAAGCTGGCCAAAGCTCGTCCGACACGTTCAGACTTCTCAACCAACTGATCTTCGACAGCACGAGAGAATCGCGGAAGATCTTGTCGCTGTTTACAACTCTTGTGATCCGGAGGCCGCAAAACGTCTCAACGATCTCTTTCATAGCTCGCTCAACATCGAGCAGATTCACGACTTCATTCGCGACAAGCTCTTCAACCTGCCAGATGCGGCCCACCGGACAAATAACTTCACTCTATTCGATGCCAAACTAGTCGTTGCAAGACTCTACGGATTTCAAGACTGGGATAATCTGGTCCAATCCA
>QHXL01000346.1:0-3837 GCA_003222935.1 Acidobacteriota bacterium | reverse complement strand
GTTTTAAGTTCCAAACCACCCTTCTATCGGATTGATTGGACCAACAACAGCATCGAACCGCGCCAACCCATGTCTACGAAAGATTGGGAGCACGTTTGCGAGGTCATCAAAGAGTTGGGCCTAACCGCAATCAACTCGGCGAACATGATCGGCGATGAGGACCTCGCGATCATTTCACAACTCGCTCAAATAACATCACTGAACCTCGACGGCTCCAAGCGAGTCACAGACAAAGGCCTGAGTTATCTCGCTCGCATGCCGCAGTTGCGCGAGTTGATCCTTGGCGGTCAAATCACTGATCGCGGTCTTGGTTCACTTCAACACTTGCGCGAACTGCGCGTCTTCCAGATGTATTGGCAGAATGGCATCACGGACTACGGGGTCTCGAATCTCAGATGGTGTAACCAGCTCGAAGAAGTCGATCTCTTAGGCTGCAACGTGGGTGACGGAGCGATTGCAGCGTTAACAGAAAAGCCAAACCTGCGTCGTTTCAAGACTGGGAGGAACGTCACAGACGCTGGCCTTCAACTGCTACATAACTTTCCGGGCTTCAAGGTGTGGGCTAACGGCGAAGTTAAGTACGGGCTCATGTCTTTTAGTGGGGAACCGACGCATCTCCTCGTCGATGGCCCATTTACCGGGAAGGGACTCCGCAGTCTGCGTGGCCTCGATGGGCTTTTTGGCTTGAGTTTCTTTTGGCACACATCGCAGTTACGGGGCGACGATCTACGTACTCTCGATGGTCTTTCGAACCTGGGTTATCTAGGTTGCGAGGGCGAACTGTGCAACGACCAGGCAATGCAGCATATTGCTGCGCTGCCAAACCTTCGCATGCTAATGGGCCAGGGAACGGTTGCAACTGATGACGGCTTTAGATCGCTGAGCCGATCACAAACGATTGAATATATCTGGGGTCGAGAGTGTCCAAATTTGAGATCAGCTGGATTCGCTGCCCTTATGAGCATGCGTTCATTGAAAGGATTGGCAGTCAGTTGCAAGCTCGTTGACGACGCTGGTCTAGCTCGGTTGCCCGAGTTCCCTGCCCTCAAAGAGTTGCTGCCGATGGACGTGAGCGATGATGGATTCCGTCACATCGGACACTGTGAACAGCTCGAGTCGCTGATTCTAATGTATTGCCGCGATACAACGGATGTTGCGACGAGTCATCTCGTGAGGATGACGAATCTGAAGAAGTATCACGCCGGTTATACGTTGATTACAGATCGCAGTTTAGAGATGTTGGCTCGGATAACTCCTCTCGAAGAACTCTCGTTCGAAGGATGCAAATTCATTGGCGATCAAGGGATTGGTTTTCTCACCACTCTACCCAACCTTCGAGAAATATCCATCGGCGGCTGCCCGAAAGTAACGCGCATCGGAGTGACAGGCTTTGCCAGTGCCGTGCGAGTTAACTACGACACACGTTGACCGCGTTGTCGGGGCGGCACTCCGTGGCCGCCCCTTCTGGTATTTCAGAAAGTGCTCGGTTTTGATGCTGCTTTCACAGTCCGGGCGCCGCCAGGCGGGCGTTACCCCGCCAAAGGTTACGGCAGCGCTTCAACGTTTATGAAGAAACGGAACGAACCCGTTTTCTGCACTCCGAGGAGAAACTGAACGCTGATCGACTGCCCGGGAGGAAGTGGAGCTGCCAGGGTGATCTCACCTCGGGACTTCACGCGTTTCGATGGACCACCAAGCAAGCTGAACGCAACTCTCTGCGAAGATGATTGTGCGGTTCCAGGCAGACCGAGGCTGCTGTTTAAGCCTCCCCCATGACTCTGCGAAGGTATGGCTTCGAGAACCGTTCCACGGACCAGGACGGTCGTCCCTCCCGTTACCGTAACAAGTTCATCGCCTGAAGTGAGCACACGCATGTCAGCCAGCCCCGGTGAAGTCGTCGGGTAGGTCGTGAGGTCGACGATGCGAAAACGCAGCCTCGTCAACTCGCGGCCGGTGTTGTTTGTGAAGGTGCGACGAATGGCTAGTGTGCCGAAGGTCGAATTGTTTGCCGGGTCGGACACAAGCGAACGCACGCGATTCACGCCGCATGCGCCGCAGACAGCCGGATCGACCAAACCGCCAGTGAATTCTGAAACGTTGAGTCCCACGGGACTCTGTGAGTTTTCTGGACCGGGTGCTCCTAAGGTCGACTGTGCGGCGCCGTAGAGACCGCCGTCCGTTGAGACAAAGACGAAGTCGCTGGAATTGTCGCCCGTGTCTGCCGGACGGCCCGTGTTCTGCTTGCGGACAAAGCTGTACTCTCCGTTCATGGACGCTGTCGACGTGAGCGCGGTCCCCTCTTTGAAAAGTGCCGGAAGCTGTGCTGAAAATCCGACCGCATCGAGCAGGTTGCTCGCAACGAAGTCGCCCATGTTGGAAGTGCTGAATAGCGCAACACCTGCGTTATCGTCGATCTCACGTTGATATGAGATGTCGCCTGACGCGGCCACCGAGAGGCTGTAACCTGTCATCTCGGTGTCGTTCACGGCGAGGTAATGACTTCGCGCTGGAAGAATGGTGCCTGTTGGAACGGTGAAGCGAATCACTCCATCAGAAGAGACGAGCGCCCATCCGTCAGAGTTGTCGGTTACCGCAACCGTGATTGGATGATCGGTGTTGTTGTAGAGCTCGATGAACTCATCTTCCGCGCCCTTCGGTCCGCGGAGTCGCAACTCGCTGATGATAACGTCACCGGTACCGACGGTGCGTTCGCCTTTCCCAATTATTGCCCTGCCTTGACTATCCCCGAGATCGGCATTCATCACAACGGAAAGATTCAAGAAGAAAGTTTCGTCCGGTTCTTCGATGGAGTCTGCATTCACTTCAACCGGTATGGAAAAGCCGACATCGCCAGGCTGGAAGATCAACGTACCCGACTTCTGCACGTAGTCGTTTCCGGCCGACGCAGTTCCATCGGCCGTTGCGTAGTTGACGATAATGGTTCGGTTGGATGGGGCTGAGAGACTCACGTTGAAGATCGCGTTCGCCTGGCCCACGCTTGGCTCGGCCAGCGTCACATCATTGACCGCGACCCGAGGCGTCGCGTCGTCGTCGAGGATGAGTCCGAATCCGACACTGTTTGCGAGACTTGCGTCACCCGTCGGATTCGATAGACTCATGAAGAACAGCTCATCGGCCTCGTCGCGGTCATCATTACCAATGCGGCAGGAAATTGTCTGGGAAATGGTACCTGCGGGAAATTGCAGCGTCCCGTTGCATGAACCATAGTCCACAAACGAATCGCCAAGAACACCTCCGGTCGCGGTGAAGTCCTCGGCAATATACTGAACAGTCACAGGTGTGTTCGATGGACGCGAAAGGCTGACCTTGAAGACAGCGAAGACCTGAGTGTCGGCTCCGCCGGTTCCCTCTGTTACGGTGGCATCGCCGACCGAAACCGTCAGTGGTCCTTCAAGTTCGTAAGCACCGACGTCGCAGCCGCCATTGGCATTCAGAATTTCAGGAAAGTCGTAACGTAGGGTGCCGCGTTGGTCTGCGGGAGTGGCGCGAGAGCAGGTGCCCTGATCAATGGCCGGGCTGTCGGAAAGAAGCGCGTGCGTTTGCGTGGGGCCACCATTTGCGGCGAGGGCGCCGAGCCGCGGATTAATGCGTGCTGTAGCTGGTCCGACCTGGTCTCCCAACCCGCTAAAGCCCGTTGTATTACTTTGGCCGTCACCGATCAGGTTGTAGCCCTGCGAAACGTAGGTACCCAACGTGTCGGGGCTTGCGGTGCGGGCTTGGTTTCCAGCGACGATTGTATTAACGACATTAGCCGTGGAGTTACTGTTGAAGATGCCGCCCCCTACATCCGCGGCGTTGTCTGAAATGGTGACACCA
>QHXL01000345.1:5340-8333 GCA_003222935.1 Acidobacteriota bacterium | reverse complement strand
GCTCGCACCCCTTGGCCCAAATCGCATCGACGCCCATAACAAGAACGGCAGCGGCCAGGTGAGTATCGTGGGACTGCTTTCCGCTAAAAAGTGTTCGCTTTTGAAGACGAGGATTGAGACGACAAGTAGTCCTACGCCGACCACACCCGCTTCGAGGTAACGATAAGCGGATGCCTTGCGAATTGCGCTGAACCCATCGGTGGTCCATGTAAGTATAAGTGGCACAATCGCGAGCGTGGCGACGACGTTTGAAAGAAACCTCATTCGCCAACTAGCAAGATAGGAATCGCGGGCCCAGCCATTCAAAATCACAAACCCGATATCAAGAAAAGACGACAAAAACGGCGCCAGGAAGGCGCCACAAATAAGGAAAATTGTAACGTGTCGAAATTTATCGAATCGTGTTATCGCGCCGATCAGGGCCTGTCCTGAATTGCTGACAAATAATGACAGGACCAACGCTATCGGTAGACCACTGGACAATTCAGCGGCAAAGTGCGCGGGAAGGGCCGCCAGAATCAACACCCACCAAGATCTTCTTGGGATAAGGAGTAATCCCGCAAGGAGGATTGCGTTTGGTAACCAGAGAGCTGAGACCGTACCCTGTGACGTAAACGCAAACCCAATCTTTGCAGTCACGTAATAGCTAAGACTTACAGCGAGTGAGATAAGCAGCGTCCGGCCCGACGCGTAGTCTCTACGGGCCACTCGTGACCTGCTACTTTCTTGAGAAGGTACTGCTGCTGATACTGACATTGGACTCGAGGGGTGGTTTAGAAGGACGAGGCTGATCTTAGAACAACCGACCCAAGTCAGCAAGAAGCTTCTGCAATAATTCGGATCGAGAGCAAGCTCCACTCTTCACCTACTACTGGCGAGCGATCGGATAACTGACAATCGACAAGTGATTAGCACACTCCATTACCACCTGCTTTATGCAGAGCGGTTCAAGTTTTTACCTGCGGTTAGTGCTATTCATAACGGCGCGCGGTTTCGCCGCGCGCCGGAGGGATTGGGGGATCTTCCAGGTTGAAATTAAGCCGGCACTATCGCTTAACATTATTACACTCAGAATTATCGGCGCCTGACGTTCACCAGCTTCCAGGGATTCTGATAGGCTTCGATCTCAATCTGATTGTTCTTATCCATCTTGAACTTGCATGCCGGCAGGAGAATGCCTGACGCTTTCTTGTCGGGTGTTACAACGATCTCCATACCTGAGAGGTTGTAGTCACTGGAACGCGTATCACCCCAGGCCTCACCGAACGTTATCGGACGATCCGTAACCAATCGAATCTTGGTTGTTCCGTCAGGTTGTCTAAAAACCCTGATGTAGTTCACGTCATACCCAAGTGTGCCGGTAATTGAGATTCTCCCCTTGCCCTTCATTTTGGAGATAGCGTTGACCAGGCCTTCGTTACCTTTCGCCTTGAACGCCTCGAGCAGCGCTTTCTGATCAGCGGCCGTCGAGATCTCGTTTATCGTAACGTTGAAACTGAACTGTCGGCCCAACTGAGTAGACTGGCCCATGGCATTTCCCTGAATAAAGATCTTTTTGGCCAATCTCGTCTCTTCCTGGGCTGAAGCGGCGGCGGGAAATAGTGCAAGGCAAACGACCCCGATGCCGGCTCCGAAGAGAATAGCCTTCCTAATCTTTCGCATTGATGTGTCTCCTTAACTGCTGGTCGATGGTGTTTGTGAGAATTCTAGTTGGATGAGTAAGGGGAATGTACTGTCAGTTTTTACAGGTTACCGGGAACAAACGCTCCCGTAGTGTTGCCAATGAATAGACTCCTAGTAATCGGCGCCGTGCAGAATCAACCGTTTCAGAATTAGCTGGTAGGGGGCGGGCGAAACACTGTCGGCGCCGAAGAATGGTCTATCGTTAATCACGATCATGAACAGGACCACGGCGAGAAATCCAGCCATCAGAGACACAAGTATTGCGTGTAACTTAGGATCCTCAAGTTTATATAGATAGGCGACGCCGATACTAATTCCCGCCCCTACCCATATGACCGTCCACATTATCGGCGACAAACCACTTGAGACTGCGTCTATGCGCAAGCTGCGATATTCACTCACCTTGTTGAACGCAGTGAGAGCTTCACTGTGGAGTGCTGTCTGGTTGGCACCGACCGGCTCAAATGAATAGAGCTGCATGTGAAATTGATCGAGTATCTCCGTGCCGCCTTCCAGCAGACGACCCTCGTTTTGAGCAGGCCAGGCTCTCTCGATAGTGAAGATCGTATAGTCGCGAAGTTTCGTCTGTAGTATTTCCTTTTGCGGGGACGGGTAGCCGGTAACGTCTCGATATAGAGCCCCGATGGCCGCGGCTTCTTTCGAAACCAGATCGGCGGCGTTGGTACTTGTGTTCCAAACGCCGGCTGCAATCAAACCGACAGTGATGCCATAGAACACCCCGATCGCCTGTACAGTTCCGCTGATGGCATCGTTAACGCCATCATGAAAATGCAGCCGGGGTAACAGAAAGCGCCGCGTGATGAAGAGCCCGATCATTGCGACGGTCTCGATCGCCAGCATCATTACCAGCGCCAGGAGAACAGGCGAAATTCGATAGGCCCAAATAGGCATAATGGTTTACTCGAACGTGATCACTAAGCTGGTTTGGTATCGCGAAATTCGCTTGGGTCCGATTTCATTGAAAGGCATATTGTTATTCGCAGGGTTGGCCCACAATGTAGAAACGTGTTGAGTCAGACGACTCCGGCGCGAATAGTACGGCGTTGATACCGGGCGGGTAACTGTCAGTTTTAACAGGACTTTCATTTGAGGTTTGTCCTCACAAAAAGCGAGTTGGGGGTGTGTAGGCCTACCGTTCCAGGCTGACGGGACCATTTTTTCGGATGGACCAGCCCTTTTGAGAGGACGTAGGACGCTCTCAATACCCTGTACTTTTTGCCAGTAGTTCTTGCCGCCTCAAATCCCTAAACTACGAAATGCACCGAGTCAGTAAGTTGCAGTTGCGCAAG
>QHXL01000345.1:537-5328 GCA_003222935.1 Acidobacteriota bacterium | reverse complement strand
GGAAATGTTTAATTTCCACACTTCTAAGTGGCTGATGCCTAACGTTTTGACTAGCTTCGACTCAGGGTGACGCA
Organism: Acidobacteriota bacterium; assembly: GCA_003222935.1. Taxonomy (GTDB): domain Bacteria; phylum Acidobacteriota; class Blastocatellia; order Pyrinomonadales; family Pyrinomonadaceae; genus PSRF01. Next base: position 5,254 of record QHXL01000345.1, on the reverse strand, counting down.
AATGGGGCATGTGTTCACTTTCAGTTTCGAGTTAGAAGCTAGTCACAGGGGTGCTCTCGAGAAATCGAGAGCACCCTTTTTGTCCTGCTAAAGACTGTTCAAACGATTGTCCGGGAGAATCAGCCCAGAACCCGTAGCAAGGAGACCCGATGAACGCCAGTAAGCAAACTAATTTTGACGCCGATACGTTGGAGCTCTCGCCGGCAAGTTTGAAACAGGCAGCAGCAACGCCGGCTTCAACACAAGTAAAGATTGAGATCGCTGGCGCCACTCATGTCGGACTGGTCAGAAAAAACAACGAAGATCACTACCTGGCATTACGAGCTCACCGCTCATTGGAAACTCTTTGTACCAATCTGGAAGAAAACAATATCGAACAAAGTTTCGACGAAATCGGGTATGGACTGTTGGTTGCGGATGGCATGGGGGGAATGGCGGCGGGCGAAGTCGCAAGTCGTATGGCTCTTTGCAAGCTGGTGGAGCTCATCGTTAATGCACCCGATTGGGTAATGAGATTCAATCAACGCGCCGACGAAACGATTGTTTTGCAGCGGATAACCCAGCGATTCCGCCAGGTCAATGAGGCATTGAAAGAAGAGTCTGACCAGAATAGCTCGATGGCTGGGATGGGAACGACTTTAACTGTAGCACTCAGTTTTGGCGCTACGTTATTGATTGGACATATTGGCGACTCGCGAGCTTATGTGATGAGAGGCGACAAGCTGCATCAGATGACGAGCGACGACACACTGGATCAGGCGTTAATCAACGCGGGTCTGGCTGAGCCTGATACTGATGCGACCAAAGCAGTTCGTCACGTACTTACTGCGGCGCTTGGGGCCGCCACCGATCGACCCGATCCCCAGGTTATCAGTTTCAAGCTGTCTCACAATGATCAGGTACTGCTCTGCACAGATGGTCTAACCGAAATGGTCTCCAGCGAAACAATCGCATCTGTACTGAGCAAAGAAACTTCGTCGCAGGATGCTTGCCAATCACTGATCGAGCATGCGCTAAAAGGCGGTGGCAAAGACAATGTAACGGTGCTGTTGGCCCGGTATCAGTTTCCTGCATAGACAAGGTCGTTTACTCAAGAGGCTAGCGTCGCATCCTTAACTTCTGAACGTAAAGTTTTCCAGTAGGCTTCGTTGCGGGAAATAAAAGCCCGCGGTGTCTCAGCAAAAACTCTGGCTCCGAGCTGTCTCGCTTGAACCTCTAACTCACCCCGCCGTTGATCAATAAGCGCAATCAGCGACTCAATCTCGACCTTATTATTCTTACTGACTAATTTACTAACCGTGCCGCGCAGGAGGGCAAGGTCGTGATGCTCGCTGAGGAGTTCTCCAAGCGCATCCAACTCCTTTGTAAGCGCTTTCATTATGCGACCCCAGATGGTTTTCAAAATTCTGGTTTGAAAAAGCAGGTGTTTGACGTGCTTGCGCCACTCGTGAAAAGCGTCAACGCTTCCTTTGTAGTAGGCTTGCTTGAAAGATTTCAGGCCGCTTTTATAAGTCCGCTTCAAACCCTGCGATAAAGACTGATTTGCTTCCAACTTGGGTCAACTATCTATTCTTTTTCGGGCCTTATGTAAAGCTTTCTCTGCGTGAGTCATGGCAGACCTCGCACCCAGTCGTTGGACAGATTTCGAGCGCTGAAGTTTCGCTGCGATCTCGACAAAAGCATCGGGAAAAAGTCGGTCAGAAAAGTGTGCTATCAACTTATCCAGGATCTCGAGCATTGCCGTACTGTCTCGCACATTCGACAAGTGGCGAGCGACATCACGATATGCGACATCCTCTTCATCAAACGCTTTGTTGCCAAGTGAATCCTCGACAAGTCGTAAAACTGCCCGGATCTTCTTCACACAAACGCGGGCATCATGTACGACTACATCTTTGTTGCGGGTTGTTGACCTTAGATTCTCGAGAGCCTTATCGACCTGCTCGTAGACTATCCGCTTGATACCGTCGGGAAATAATTCGGCTGGACTTAGCTTGTAACCCATTGGGAATTCACAGAGAACTTACCGCAACCCTGACACTCAGAGTTTCCTTTGCTTGTCCTTTATATACACCCCGTGTCGGCGGTACATCGGCATAATCGCGACCCACGGCTACGCGAACGTAGTTCATCGTCTGCAACGAGTCGTGCGTAGGATCGATTGAAAGCCAGGCACTACGATTCACAAATGCGTCAATCCATGCATGCGAGGCAGCGTGGTCGTCAACCCCTGGCTCATTTGGTGAGTTTGGATTGAACAGATATCCACTGACGTAACGCGCTGGAATCTCAACGGCTCGACAGGCTGCCAACATGATGTGAGCAAAGTCCTGGCAAACGCCTCTGCCAAGCGTCAGGGCCTCGGGAGCAGTAGTATTAACGTGAGTGGCTCCCCGTTCGTATTGCAATGATTTGTGTAAGGAATGCATTAATCCGAGAACTGTCGAAGTCGCGTCATCGGGGACTACATGGCTGAGGGCAAACGAACGAATCTGATCGTTGATAGCTGTATAAGTGCTTGTAGTGAGATAGTCGAACTGATCTAACGGCGACAGTTCTTTGCGGTAGTCGGCAAAGGTGTCGCTAAGATGCACATCGCTGCTCGCCTTCACGACCAGGTGATCATGAGGTTGCAGCGTATCGAAATGGTGGACCACATTGCCAAACCGATCGTGGTACTGCATGACTTCACCGGTCGGCTCAATTTCTAATTTGAAATCTTCACACCGCTGGCCCGAACCGTTTGAGGGACACAACCGCATTTCCGTGTACGCCTCGGTGATCGGCTCTTCGTAAGTAAATCTGGTGGTGTGCTCAACCCGCAGTTTCATAATTTCTACTGTTGCGCCTGTGCTTGCTGCTCCCTGGTCGCGTGGTGGTTTTGCAGGATGACCTGGGTGTTGAAATACGTGCCTGTGATGTCGTTCCCTGCCTCATTCACACTCTTCAACAGACGATCAAGATAAGGGTGCATATTCTGGTTCAGTACTTCATCAATTTCAAGATAGCCCAACTCCGAACATATACGACCCAGAGCGCGCTGGGGCGAAAGTAAATTACGTTTGTTGCCCCCGTTGTCCGAGATCAGGTTTACCGATCGGAGTGCTCGCTGTAAGCAATAAGAGACTGCTCGGGGAAACTCCTGACTCAACAACAGGAATTCCGCCACCCGGGCCGCTTTAAGTTGTGAGGCCTGGGTTTTCCTAAACGCTTCAAAGGCACTGCATGAGCGCAACATGGCAATTAGTTGCAACGATACTTCCGGACCCCCGCTCAGGCTGTTTACGGCTGCATATTTAACATCGATGATGCGCACAGTTTTATCGGCTCGTTCCAGGTGCTTGCCAATTTGAATGAATTCGTATGCTTCGCCGTGGGCCATGGTTTCGTTGGTTATTCCCTGGAACGCGTGGGAGCCAAGTCGAATTTGATCAAAGAACTCATAAGGTCCGCGGGCGCCAATTTCCCTTTTTAGATCGCGCACGAGAAAGTAAAGCCGATTAATGTGTTCCCACATCTCGCTGCTAATCTGTTCGCGCACGCTCCGGGCATTTTCACGAGCCAGCGTGATGCAGGTTGTGACTGCATTTTGATTGGCCGGATGCCAGAGGAGAAACTCGCTCACGGTGCGGGAGCTATATTCATCAAAGTGCTTGGTGAAAAGCTCATCGTCGCCCGTTATCGCAATTATCGGGCGCCACACGTTCTGCAGGTCCTGAACTTTGGCGTCCAGTTGAGTGTTGAAGTTCACGGTCAGGATACGCGTCACATCTTCGGCGCGCTCCACGTACCGTGACATCCAATAGAGGGTTTCAGCGACTCTTGAAAGCATTGGGTCTCTATTCAGTGGCAGGAGCAGGAGGCAGTTGTCATTCGGTCAGTTATGAGTAGTCCGATATTAAGCCCGCCTATTCCGCTGCCTCCTGCCACTGCCCACTGCCCACTGCTCCTGCCTCCTGCTCCTGCCAACTGCCGCTATTCGTTCAGCACCCACGTATCCTTACTGCCACCACCTTGAGACGAATTAACGACGAGCGAGCCGCTACGCAAAGCAACTCTCGTTAGACCACCCGGAATGATCGTGGTTTTCTCGCCGCAAAGAATGTAAGGACGCAGATCGATGTGGCACCCATAAAGCTCACCATCCAGGTAAGTGGGATGCCGGCTTAGCCTCACGATTGGCTGGGCAATGAAGTTGCGGGGATTGGCCATTATGAGTTCACGGAATGTTTCTCGCTCGGCACGTGAAGCATGTGGGCCAACCAACATTCCATAGCCACCGCTTTCGTTCACCGACTTAACAACGAGACTTTCCAGGTTGGCACAAATGAAATCTCGCTCTTTATCATGCATCGCAAGATAAGTAGGAACATTCTCGAGAATCGGTTCCTCGCTGAGGTAATAGCGAATCATTGCCGGCACAAATGCATAGACGTCTTTGTCGTCTGCCACACCGGTTCCAATCGCGTTCGCCAGCGTTACGTTTCCCGCACGCCATGCGTTTAGCAGGCCAGGACAGCCCAAAGTACTCGAGGAATTAAACGAAAGCGGATCGAGAAAATCGTCATCGATGCGGCGATATATCACGTCCACGGGCTGAAGACCTTTTGTCGTTCGCGTGAAGACCCGATTGTCATGCACGACCAGATCGCGTCCTTCAACTATTTCGATTCCCATCTGTCGAGCAAGAAAGGTGTGTTCGAAATAGGCCGAGTTA
>QHXL01000345.1:0-523 GCA_003222935.1 Acidobacteriota bacterium | reverse complement strand
ACGACCGTGGCGTCCGGATTTTCACGCGGGGCAACAGACCTCAGCGTGTTTAGTAATTCCTGCGGGTAATGTTCAATGGCCCTTACACCGTAACGCTGAAACAGCGTTGCAAAGGTTCGCTTCATTGCCTGCCGATTCTCGAGCATGTAACTCACGCCAGATGGAGAACGCAGGTTGTCTTCCAGCACAAAGTATTTTCCGTTGTCGTCGCGCACCAGATCTGTTCCGGTAATGTGCGCATAGACATTCTTCGGTACGTTGATGCCCATCATCTCGCGACGAAAGTGCCTGGCGCCAAAAATCAGTTCATGCGGAATGATCTTGTCTTTCAAGATCCGCTGATCGTGATAGATGTCATATAGAAACTGGTTCAGGGCGGTTACTCGTTGAGTCAGACCTCTTTCAAGAAGTTCCCACTCGCCTGCCGGAATGATTCGCGGAATCAAATCAAACGGAAAGATCCGTTCAATGCCTTCTGTCTTTTGTCCATAAACAGTAAAGGTGATTCCCTGGTAGAGAAACG
>QHXL01000344.1 GCA_003222935.1 Acidobacteriota bacterium | reverse complement strand
GACACTGGATTCGCATGCAGCGCTCACTTGAAGAAACACCTCGAATCTTTCACGTGAACTGGTTCCGTAAAGACAAAGATGGAAACTTCATGTGGCCAGGCTTTAGTGAGAACATGCGCGTGCTGAAATGGATTGTCGATCGCGCACACGGCCGGGCATTGGCGAAGGAGACGCCAATTGGTTGGATGCCACACTTTGAAGACATCAACTGGAAAGGCCTCGACTTTTCGAAGGAGAAGTTTTCAGAATTACAGAAGTTTGAGCGGGACGCCTGGCGTGCGGAAGTCCTGGGTCACGAGGAATTGTTTATCGAGTTGAGTGATCGCCTGCCACCCGAGACGATTTACGAGCGAGAATTGCTGATTAGAAGGATTTAGGTAGCGGAATAAACGGGGACTCACAAGGTCCGATATGCGCAAGAGCCTATTGAGCATATCGTTGGGTCCCCGACGCATTTAATTTCGGCTATCTCGGCCACAAACTCAAGTTTCGGACATCACGCGCTCCCTTTACGAGAGTTCAATTGGTCGGCGCCGTTGGCTTGGCACCAACAATCTTATCTACATCAAATGCATAAGCAGTTTGCTGTTCAGTTAATACAAACATTCTCTTACCATCCAGGCTGAATCGAATGAGCACCGTCTCACTTGGCAGTACTACTTTGCCAACTCGTTCGCCATCAGAGAGGTTATAGAACGTCAGTTCTCCCGGATAATTTTCAACAACTACTTCGTTCACTCTCGGGTTAATAGTCGCGTAACTTCCAAAGAATCGATGCTTCAGCTCACCGTCCGTGATTGAGTAGGCGAGCACTCTATTTTCCGAATCGCGTAGCACCAACCAATCGCTTTCGGAGTAAGCCGTCTCGATGTCGAATGAACCCTTCCCAGTCTCGAGCAGCAAACTCCCGACCGTTTTCGCAGCAAACGCATCGACGACTTCCAGTAGGTAATCATCGTCCTTGTTACCCATCGTCTTCGCCTTGGCAGCCAGGGTTGGGTCTAACTTCAATCGTTCCTTTCCGGCGTCGCTACCAAGAGTCCAGTAAAAGATCAGCCGGCCTGAAAACTTATCAAAGAAGTAACGCGGTGCCTTGCCTTTGAAATCTCGACTCCACACGACATTGTCCTTAACCACATCGCGCAAAATCATTTTGACGTCACTGGTAAGGGACCTTTCACCAGATCCTTCTGACCCTTTTTTGGGATCTGGCAGCGGTTCTCGTAGAAGGATGAACCGCGCGTGTTGTTGCGCACCTTTGTCCGGCAGTTCCCGAATAGTTTGAGCAGTTCCTTCAATGGGATTGAGTAAGACGAGCGAGTGTTTGATGTTACCCTCTTCAGGAAAGTCGCCAAGTCCCCCGCCGTCGTTACCCATCACAGCGCCTCTGAACCCACGGACGAACACTTTTCTCTCTCCGGTCGCCAGTTCCCAAACGGCGCCGCGAGTTTTAGACGACATGGCGAGCCATTGGAAGTTGTCAGACACCTCTGTCACACTCAGCCGCCCAACGTTCGCTGCGGGAATATCGATTGATGCTTTGAGTGTCACATCATCAAGCCTCAGTTCGTCGTTGTAGCTAAACTGGGAAAGGATCAATTTCCCGGGAGTACCTTCGTATGCAACAAAATTCTTCCAAACACCCAGATCAGGTTTATTCATTCCGGTGACAATCTTGCCTTTCGAAACATCGAAGATTCCTAATGCGGACTTGATACCTGGTATGAGAACTACGAAATTCGGATCACTTGATGGCAGAATCTCGCGCGCAAAAAAAGTAATCTGCGCGTGTCGCTTACCATCTGGGAAAGAAAAGATGCCTGAGTCTTCGACCCTTTCCGAGCCCAATCCAAGGATGCGATTCGCGTCGAGAAACACGAAAGGGCGCTGGGCAATCTGCTTGAACTCCTTCGTGAGATTGAGTGGCTTATAGGTTGAAAGATCCAGGACGATAGTGGAATTTCCCTGGTCCATTACCCTGTCGTCGATAGTTATCTGGACCCGGTATCGGTTTGATCTGGTGACTGCCAGGTGTCGGGTATCAGGTGAATACTGGATGTTGAAGAAGCCGCTTGTCGACGTTCTTTCATTGAGTAAAACGTCACTAAACCACAAGATGGTCTCGAAGAAGTTGAGTTGATAGAAGTTCTTCTTTTCCCAAACACGTTTGCCGGTTTGCGTCTCGGTGACCGTCAAGTTCATGTCGAGATCAATGCAGGTTAAGAATCGCCCGTCAGGAGAGAACTGCTGTTCTAAGCAGCTTCGACGCACAACTAGATCGCGCACTTCGACAGGCTTCCGTTCGGCTACGCTCCACTTTTCAAACCTGAGGCGTTCGGTGCCAAAGACGATGAACTGACTATCGGGCGTGAAGTATGCCTTTTTTGCCTGGGGCGTATTGATCTGGAATTGAACGACAAGCGGCTCTCGCGTCAGGACAGTTATCGAAAAGTCGTCCTGGGCGAGGAGATACTTCCCATCCGGGCTGAAAGTGAAGTGCGAAAGATCGCTTCGCAGGCCGGGTTTCAAACTCATCTTCCATAACAGGCCATTTAGGTTCTCAGTTACCGTTTTACCGAGATGTGAAACAACTGATGCTTGCCAGTTTAGGAAATCTTTCGAGGCGACACTCTGTCTGTTCTCGCGACACTGCTGTGGTAGTAAATCTGTTGCCTTGATCATTTCCCTAAGCCTCTTCTGCTCAGGTTTCACTTTGCCAAAAATGTCGTTCAGCCAGTTTCCGGTGTTGCCTTTTGTTTCAGCGAGCCGATCGAAAAATGTGGGAAACGCATTTGCGTCGTAGCCCGCTGCGACCATCGCGAATAGACCAATTCGATCTGCTTCGAGTTGTTGTGCAGACTCGTGATCGCGAGATCTTGAGATCTTTTTAGTCCGCTCACGCTCGAGTAGTAGGTTGTACTTCTCCGTTATATCTTTGCGATCTGTGACCGCGGTGACGTTCAGGATCTGTTTCAGGTAGTTTGAGAAATCACTGGCAGAGTGACGCACCGTCGCGTGGCCAAGTTCGTGTGCAATGACGCCTGCGAGTTCGTCCTCGTTATTTGCAAATCCGACTAGTTTTCGTGAGACGAAAACATGGCCCCCTGGAATGTTGAACGCATTCGCTTCGGGAATGTCGACGACATGGAACTGAAACTTGAGGCCCGTCGGTGGCAGATGTTTGATTAGTTTCTGAGCTAAGGCGTTGAGGTAGGCATCAATTTGCTCATCACGGATGAACCGCAACTCACCCTGCATTCTTTGATAGGTGAGTTCACCGAGAATCATCTCCTGCTCGGGAGTGAAGATGTTGTAGAGCGTTGTGTTAGCGGTGATCGCCGGCGGTGCACATTCTTGTGCGTTCACTATTGGTGAAAGAGAAAGTATTACTAGCAAAGTGATCAAGCAGTAGTAGGCGAGTTTCGTCGTCAACTGAGGATCCTCCACAGGCAAGAATTGTAAGTACTAAGAGATTGACGGGTACTTCGATAAAGCTAAGGATTTCGAACCCAGTTTTTGTTG
>QHXL01000367.1:5716-8363 GCA_003222935.1 Acidobacteriota bacterium | reverse complement strand
TGAGTCATCGAAGCGGGATGTGTGATCAGCGTCTCCGCCGACCCCAGGTTCTCGGCCAGGGCACAAAGACGCACGTTGTTCATTAAATGCACGCCCGCCTCAACGCCACCCTCAACTTCAAAAGCGATGAGCGCTCCACCATTTGTTTGTTGTTTCCTTGCCAGTTCAAACTGAGGAAAAGATTCGAGACCCGGATAGAGGATTCGGGTAACACGAGGATGCGATTCAAGAAAACGCGCGATCTTCAAAGCATTTTCAGAATGTTGGGCCATCCGCAGACCAACCGTCTTAACACCCTGGAGAGTTAGCCATGCGGGAAATGGTGACTGAATTGCGCCGATTGCATTTCGGATGAAGATGAATTTTTCGTGTAGTTCAGGATTTCGCGTGATCAATGCGCCTCCGACGGTGGCATTGTGTCCCTCGATAAATTTTGTCGTTGAGTGAAGCACCACATCGGCCTCGAGATCGAGTGGGCGCTGGACTGCTGGAGTGAGCAGAGTGTTATCAACAACAAGCAACGTGTTCGCCTCGTGAGCGATCCTCGCCGCAATAGCAATGTCAGTTAGTTTGAGCGTGGGATTGGCAGGAGTCTCGATGAAGACGAAGCGGGTCTGAGGTTTGATTGCGGCACGCAGGGCAACTTCATCCGCCGTGTCGACGAAATCGGCCGTCACGCCAAACTGGGACAGAACATCGTTGAAGAGTCTTACAGTTCCACCGTAAACCGCCTGCGATGCGACGACGTGATCACCGGCTTTGAGCAATGCCAGGCAAAGGACCGTCGTCGCCGCCAACCCGGTCGAGTAACAGGAACAAAACTCTGCTCCTTCAAGTGCGGCCAGGCGACTTTCGAGCGCGGAGACTGTCGGATTGGCCGAGCGGCTGTAAGTAAAACCTTTGTCCTTACCTACTGCTTCCTGCCGATAAGTTGTTGTTTGGTAAATCGGAGTCAGCAAAGCACCCGTTGTTGGATCGGCGACTGCACCGGCATGAAGCGCCAGAGTGTCGAAGCTTTGGCCCAGCGGGTTGGTGTCGAAGTGAAAGTTAAGATCGATAGTCTCTACAGCAGTGTTTCCCATCACAATCTCCTTCGTTCTGTCGAGACCTGTCAGTGCAAACCTTCAAAGTTTGCCTGCCAGACCTCGGACAGTTGTTGTTGTGCGACGAAGTAAGACGCGTCTTGCGGATGGCTAATGCTGGGTAACTAACTGGAGTTCAAGCGCGGAAAAAAGAAAAACCCCGCGCCTCAGAGTGCGCGGGGTTCAAAATCATGACGATGGAGAATCCTCACAGCTCTTTAGCAGTTTTTTACGTGGAGCAAGTTTGCCTTAAATCGCCACGATTAATATTTCAAAGATAACCTGGGCGACCTTATCTCACACCCGGCGAACAGCTGTCAAACAATTCGACGCCGGATAAATTATTGTTCTACTAAGCCATGGTCCTATTTATGAGCACAGCTGCTGCTGGGACCGCAGGCGTCCCCGCCTGCCCGCTTCGAATCCGCAGTCCCTGGTGGCTAACGAATGCAGGCGGGGACGCCTGCGGTCCCAGCAGCTGCGTTCCTTGATACACAAGGGTTGTGGAATATGAACAAATAAAAATGTTGGACGCGGCTGTGCGGCTTGCCGTAATATGCTTTTTGTTGATTCGCCTTGTGAATCATCACTTGTTAGGCCCCACCTAAACGAGCACTAATACAGCCCCGACAATTTTGCGTAAGCCTTACCTTAACCATAGGTAATAGTCCCGACTGTTTTTCAATTAGTCCCGCCCCAAGTGTAGTTAACGGAGTCTTTGCTCGCTCACACAGCAAGGCTTATCCCAGTGTTCGCCCCGACCGAACTGCCCCTTGATCTTGTCAAAGAGTGGTGACGTTATGCTTAGCCGACCTGCCAATTCCCTATTTTCCCTTCTTCTTTCGATCACATTTTTGTTCGCTTCGCTCACTTTTGCCCTGGCTCGCGACGACCAGAGACCACGGTCTGTCAATTCCAATGTTGGAATGGCCTGGAATCTGAGCGACGCCAGCGAACCGCTTATCGAAATGTCAGATGACTCGAGGTCTGATTTGGATCTTGGTTTCATATTTCCGTTTGGACAGTACGGAATACATTTATCGGAGTCCCTTCACTACAACACTCAAACTCGACGCTATCTATTGATGCTCCTAACAGATAACGGTCGCCGTGGAAATTTCCTGGAACTTCGACAGGCTGTCGGATCGAATATTTTCTCGACTACTAGTGGTCCAAAAGTCGAACTGGTGGATCAAGGTAGTCTGAAGGTTCTCAGCGGCTCAAACGGAAATCAGTACAGCTTCATGACGGATTCTGAAGGCGGGCTACGCTGCATACGAATACTGGATCGAGCGGGATCGGCTATTCGCTTGAGTTACAACTCGGCGGGTCTCATCGAGGGTCTGGCGGACAACCATGGACGAACAGTATCAGTTAACTATGATGACAATCATGTAGCATTCCTTGTTCAGACCTGGAATGTTGAGACTGTCAGGATGGTGAAAAGTTGGAATGCTTCGACCAGCCACCACACAACCAGTTCGACTGAAGCCAGTAGCGAGGAAGGATCGCGTTTCGGATTAACAAAACGAATACCACACGATGCATTGACCACTACTTACACC
>QHXL01000367.1:1749-5702 GCA_003222935.1 Acidobacteriota bacterium | reverse complement strand
TCAAATGCTGGCTCGAATATTTGGAGGTCCGGGAGCCGTGGCTGCAGCGAATAGCTATGAGCCTGCTCGCTTGTCAGGTAACTACCCGATCTATCGTGGCGATCTTCGCGGTGACGATGGCGCCTTCCGACCAGGTCATCTTTCATATGCGATGCACCTGTATGGAAGTGAAAACGGAACCGCCGTAACTCCACTCTATGTACCGGCCGGCTTCACAAGTCACTCTACTACACCCACTCCAACCGATGCGGCTGTTACTTTCTATTATCCGCAATTAGGAAAACTGAAAAATGTTACGCTCGCCGTCTTTCACGTAGCCAATTTCCAAATTCAAAATGAGAACGGACGGATTCGCATCGGCAATACTGGCGGGCGTGGCGGCTCGTTCGAGTTGTACAGGCATTCGCATATTGAGTTCTACAAGGGAAATACTGGTCTGCCATCGAGTAGTAGGCGCCAGGCAGTGCGAATCCATCCTTCGCTGGTGTTTGGTACAACACCTTAATTTGTCGGGGTGTCCCTCGGTGGGCACCCCTTCTCTTTTCATCGAGACAATGACATCAAAGGAGGGGCGCCCACGGAGTGTCGCCCCTACAACAGGAGCGCGCAGGCAAAACCCCTGCCTTCCGTCGTGCATTCAAAATGCTATGATGGATAAACTCCTATGTCGACAACATCGCAAACACAAATTTCCACTGTCACAGAAATTCGCTCGCACTTCCCCGCTCTCGAACGTGTTCACAACGGCCATCCGGTAGCTTATTTCGATGGACCAGGCGGTACTCAAGTGCCTCGTCAGGTTGTCGAGAGCATGAGCGACTATCTCTACCACCACAACGCGAACACTCATTGGGCCTATCCCACCAGTGAGGAAACTGACGCGGCGCTGGAACACGCGCGCACAGTCCTCGCAGAGTTTGTAAATGGGTCGGCGGGGGAGATCGCTTTTGGCTCGAATATGACTACGCTCACGTTTCACCTGTCGCGAGCCCTTAGTCATCAGTATTCGCCGGGCGACGAGATTGTAGTTACCGAATTGGATCATCACGCCAATATCGACCCGTGGCGAAGACTCGGTCTTGAAAAAGGCGTCACGATTCGGACGGTCAGACTAAACACGGAGACTGGCCAAATAAGTCTTGATGATCTGGAACAGTGCATCGGTCCAAAAACAAAAGTTGTGGCGATAGGCGCGGCGTCGAATGCGCTCGGAACCATCAACGACCTCGACACAGCAATCCAACTCGCTCACAGCGTCGGCGCCCTGGCGTTTGTTGATGCAGTTCACTTCGCACCGCACGCACTGGTCGACGTTCAGCAGCTCGACTGCGATTTTCTCGCTATGTCAGCTTATAAGTTCTATGGTCCCCACATTGGTGTGCTTTACGGGAAACGTGAATTGTACGAGGAGATCGATTTCCCCAGTCTCGTTCCAGCGCCTGACTATGCTCCGGAGAATGCTGAAACTGGAACGCAAAACCATGAAGGAATGGTTGGAGCCGGGGCGGCCGTCGATTTTCTGGCTTCGTTTAGCGGCTTGAATGGGCGGCGAGATCAACTTGCGAATGCTTTTGAGGAGATGCACTCACGCAATATGCGTCTGTTCGAACGACTATGGAACGGCTTGAGTGAAATTCCTCGCGTGACTCTCTACGGCCCGACACCTGACTTGCCACGTACACCAACCGTATCGTTCACAATTGAAGGATGCGAGTCGACCGAAGCAGCACGACGTCTCGCTACACAGGGACTATTTCTTTCGCACGGGGATTTTTATGCCGCAACGGTTGTCGAGCGACTCGGTCTCGCCGAAGAAGGACTGCTAAGAGCGGGCTGCGCGTGTTATACGACTGAAGACGAGATCGATCGACTACTGGAAGGCGTAAAAGGACTCTCCCGTTAATAGCTTTGCACAAGAATCATTTTCCAGATGTTATTTGACAGTCACCAATCATCAATTTTTTGAGCCACTACTATTAACTGCGACTACCACTGGCCAAACGACCAACTCAACTGCCGACTGAAAAATCTCAAATGAGATCTGGAAAATGATCCTCAGTTTAGTTTCAACTCTTCCCTATTCATTAACCTGCCGCCCGAAGCATCACAGTTCTGCCTTGGGCACGCATCACACCTTGCACACCTATTGGCTTGCCAAACTCATAAACCAAATGTGAAGACATGCGGACTGGTATGCGTCTCCAGGTCTTGGAGATAATGGCCACCTCACGACTGGATGGCCGGCGGTCTTCCAACATTCGCAGCGTGCCTTTCCAAACGAGTTCGGCATATTCCGGAGCGACTATTTGACGAAAGTTCATGCCGAGGATTTCATCCTGTGTGTAACCGGTTAGCTTTTCAACTGCGCGATTTATTGAGCTGAAGTTTCCCTCAAGATCCTGTGTAAAGATCAGATCAGACGTGTTTTCTAAAAGACTGAGATACCAACGCTCGTACTGCCCTAAGCTTGCGAGTGTGCGCGCCTGTTCAACTGCTGCAAAAATTGCTTCTTCTAGCCTGGGCGCCGTTAACTGGTTTCGAATTAAACAGTCCGTTGCCCCACAGTGAAGTGCGTTCAATACTTCGTCACCCGAATTCCAGGTAATAACGATTATTGGACATTGAAGAGTTGCCTTCAAAGTTATTATTAACTGGGCTGCACGCTGTCCAATCGATTCAACCAGACAAACGTCAGGAACATGGTTGTGGGACCCGCCTTGAATAATCCGTTCAGAGGGCACACATTCGAGCCGAAACTCGTCGATATCAGAACTATTCAGAACTTGTTCAACTTGAGTTCTACTGTCTGGACTATCGTAGACCAGCAGTACCTTGAGACTAGGGTCAAACATATTGAGCTCCCCTGGATTCTCGAGAGATAGTCATAGCTAATTTAAAATGCCGCAATCGCTCACGTCTTTTCCAATACTTAAGTCGACTCGAGTGGGAGGGTTAGGATAGAGACGGTAAATCCTCACTCGAAAACAGAAATCCCAAGATTCCGCACGAGCAAAAATAGCCGAGCCTCAAAATTCACATTCTTGGCGAGGCAGACTATTGAAGGGTTTAACCGCAATCGGTCGGTCCTAAAATAGTTCTAGGAGAGAGCAACTTCCCCGAAGTAGTTTGGCGTTTATCAACAGATTGACGGCCCCTGCTTAAACACCACATTTACAACGGGAGCGTATTGTTCACGCAATTTCGTGGAAAGGTGCTGCGACGACGTTATCTTAATATTGTCATCGTGTTGCGGGAGAGGTTGGGCTGCTATTGGCCCGAGCGTAGTGCGTTCACACAATCGGCGAGTAGCCCGTAAGCCGTGCTTTGCAAATTTGGTCGGTGAGAAATAACCGTTAAGCCCGGAATCATATCGAGTTCGAAGTGAACGGCCAAAGACGTTCCGCGTACACTGCCAAATGGTTCTGAGGATATGACTTGTTCAGGTCTGACCGAAGCTTCAATCGACCCGTCATCCTTAACTCTCGCTCGTGCTATGAGTTTATACGGACGACCTTCTGCACGTGCCATTTGCAGAGTCGCTGGATTCAATCCTCTAATTCCTTCCCGTCGAACATCACCAGGCAGTAGCGGGCGTCCCATGATCACGTTTGCGAGGGCACAGATTTTCATGATCGCATCCCAGCCTTCAACGTCGTTTGTCGGGTCGGTTTCGGCAACACCGAGTTCCTGTGCAGTTTTGACACCCTCGTCAAAACTTCGCCCTGCTTCCATCGTCTCCAGAATTACGTTCGTGGTCGAATTAAAAATCCCACTGAACCCTCGCAGCTTCGCAACGGGAAGCGTCTCGCGAAACAACGAAAAGACGGGTGCACTATCGAGTACTGTCGATTCAAACAGAAACCGTTTCCCTTTGCTGATCGCCAGCGTATTGAGCTCTTTGTACGAATAAACTATTGGAGCCTTGTTAGCAGTGATCACATGAGCTCCAGCTT
>QHXL01000367.1:0-1679 GCA_003222935.1 Acidobacteriota bacterium | reverse complement strand
GAGCCATTCAGTAACACTCGTTTGAGTTTCGAAATTCTCCAGGGCCTCCGTGGTAAGCGAGAGTAAGTCTGCAACGTCAAATCCAGTATCGCGTGATCGCCATCCCATGCGCCTCGTAGCTACACCAGTGATCGTCCACTCGATTCCATAGTTGGTACGCAGCTCATTTGATTTCACTATGAACAAGCGCGCTAACGCTCGACCGACATTACCGAACCCCAAAAAACCGAGTCTGTATTGTTTCATTCAGAGACCTTTCCGCTATTATGATATTTCGCAGCTACTAGTTTTAGTCTGAGCAATGCTGTAAATGTCGCAACTCTGAACGCATGAAACAATATCACGATCTCCTCCGGTCAATTCTCGAAAATGGCACGAAGCATCAAGACAGAACCGGCGTTGGGACCATCTCGCACTTCGGATTTCAAACACGCTTCGATCTCCGCAAAGGGTTCCCTATCGTCACTACGAAGAAAGTTCCGTTTCGTTGGATCGCCGAGGAACTTTTCTGGTTTCTCTCTGGAGACACGGACGAGGCGAACTTACGTGCACGCGGCGTAGACATTTGGGCCGAGTGGGCCGACAAAGAGCACACAGCAAAGTTTGGCCGAAAGGTTGGCGACTTAGGTCCGGTGTACGGTTACCTGTGGCGGTCGTTTGGAGGAAACTATCCAAATCGAGATGGTGTGGATCAAGTAGCGCGACTGATCGAGCAGATTCAAAACAATCCAGACTCGCGTCGTTTGATCATAACGGGTTGGGATCCGCGTCAGGCTGACAATGTAGATCTGCCGCCATGTCACACGCTATTTCAATTCAAAGTCGAGAATCATAAACGGCTTCATTGTCAGCTTTATCAACGGTCGGCGGACGCGTTTCTCGGAGTTCCTTTTAATATCAGTTCTTATGCTTTGCTGATTCATCTGGTGGCGTATGTGAGCGAACTGGAAGTTGGAGAGTTTGTCTATACGCTCGGCGACTATCACATCTATCAGAATCACATGGACCAGGTCGACGAGTTATTGTCGCGTGAGCCGCTGCCGCTTCCTGAACTGCACATCGACGACTCAGCAGGTGAGTTGCGCGGGCTTGAGGGATTGTTGAGTTTGAAGTACGAGCACTTGAATCTGGTCGGCTACAAATCGCACGGTAAGATTGGCGCACCCGTCGCTGTGTGATGTTCAATCTTAAATGTTCGATATGCGTCTGTCTTGTCGTGACTTAGTTTAGTGCCGTCCCCGATGCAATCAGAGCCACGACAAGACAGACGCATATCGAACATAAGGAAGCGTATCGGACATCTCATCTTTCGTAGGTGACTACGCGCAGGTCGTCTTCGAGTTTCTTAGTTCCGACACGCTTAAAGCCATCAAGAAAATCCTCAGGCATAAACGCATCTGCTCCTTCGACATTCATCGGAACCTCAGTGACGTGCCACTTCTCAATGTGAGGCAGAAATTCTTTGTAGATTTGCGCCCCTCCAATAACAAACAAGTCGGTTTGCAAACTGCTGTTTAATGAAAGAACTGAATCAAGGTCGCGCAGTACGACCAGTGATTCCTGGGGCTCGATGTTTGAATCCCGACTAAGCACGATGTTCAGACGGTTCTTTAAAGGCTTGCCGATGGAAACCCATGTCTTTCTTCCCATCACGACGGCGTGTCCTGTTGTAGTCTCCC
>QHXL01000366.1:4568-4943 GCA_003222935.1 Acidobacteriota bacterium | reverse complement strand
CGCCCATTCCGTGCCGAGCAAACACGGCCCAAATCGCGCAACGATTAGCTCCCCCGTTCAGGTTTTGATCCGCCTGCAGGATGCCATCGCGAGCATTGAGAAATGAAGGACGGTTTGGAGTGAACTTCATGCCGTTCAGGACAAGCAGGTCAGTAGTCGTCGCCCCAAGTTGTGTTCGAAGATCCCAAAGGGTGGCGGCCCAGACTTCACCATCATTGTGAACCGAGAAACCGCCTACACCAACATCAGCGTACGAATCGTGAACGGGATTGGCTGGTACTGTATAGGCCGCGCGACGAATGCCATTCGGGTTATTAGTGACATACTCGCCAACCGCGCCATCGCCGTTGAGAGTGATGGCCCAATAGTCAGACC
>QHXL01000366.1:580-4534 GCA_003222935.1 Acidobacteriota bacterium | reverse complement strand
CGATTAGTCGGTTTGAAATACCATGTCCGTATTCGTGGAACACTACGTCCCCGTCAACTGAACTGTCTCTGTCTGGATTCGGCGAGGTAAAGAGATACTGCTGCATACGGGGCCGCTGGCCATCGGGTGGCGTTGCAAAGTTAGCGTTGTTGGTGCCAGAACCATCCTGGGCCTCGGCGCGCACTGAGTCGCTCTGCAATCCCCCACGTCCGAAGTTATTCACCTGGAAGTTACGCGCTGTCTCCGTGAAACCTAAGTTGTAGGAGAAGTCGTGCATGATGTTGTTGTAGTAAAAGAGATTCGTTACGACTGCGGCTTGCTGTGTTCTTGGATCGACGGTCGTCGAAAAGGGAAAAGTGAAATTCTGGTTTGCGGCTAAGGCATGACCGACTGATAGTCCTGCGCCATTGTTATTATCGGGTGCATTGTTGGCATCGCTGTCGAGATATGCTTCGACGTTGTTGCCGGTGGTCACGGTCGAAGTTCCCATCCATCCGGCAGTTGTATTGATAGTCGTATCGCCTACAAAAGAGACGAGTTGGCGAGCGCCTTTGTCGGGCGCCTCGATATAGATGGTTCCTTGCGCTTCAAAGACGTAAAGGTTATGACGCAAAAGTAGCTCACCGGAGTAGGCGTCGAGCAGGACTTCATACCATTCGTTTGGTCCAACATCGGCGAGGACGTGCCAGGCCAACCGGCTCTCACCTGCGACTCTCAAGACACTTTTTTCAGAAACAACTTCTTCGAGACTTATATCGAGAGGATTCGCAAAGCGAGACTCTTCTGTAATCGAAGCCCTGCTGTATGTCTCGACGAAGTTTGGAAAGACATTTCTTCCGGCGTGCCCAAAAGCCTTGGCGATTGCCTGCGCTTCAGTCAAACCACCCTTGCGTTCGACCGGCGCACTATCGACGAGGAATCCTTCTCGTACAGAAAGTACTTCGCCGTTTTTATTTACCGCCAGTTGTACATCCCCTTCGAAAACTTTTATTCCATCGACTGTTTGTGTGTAGTTAAGAAAACGTGTTCCCCGGTCGTTGTCTTCATGTTCGAGCTTTAAATTATTTACCTCAGATTCGGACAGCGCGAAGACGTCGCCGTTATGTTTGAGAAACTTTCGCGCGATGTTATCTGGAGTATCTGATTGTGGTTCGGACAGCGAGGCGCCATCAACAAAAAAGTTCTTCATTGCGCCGGCTTCGTTTACGACGGCGCGAAGGTTTGGTCCGTGTTCCGCAGAAAGCCTTGATCGAAACTGCTCGACCGCCGAAACGCGCGCGTTAGCGACAGAGCTTTGCAGCGCACCCTGTTTGCCGGCGTTAGAGGTTAAGTCCATATCTGTAAACTCACCTCGACTGTTTAGTCGAATATCAAAGTCAGGCAAGACTCCCGGACCGCTCTTCTGACGATTTATTGCGCTTCGCGACTGCGGAACGAATGCCGCGTCAGACTTCCAGGCCGGAAACATGGCAGCAGCCAAAAGAGCAACCGCGAGGAAAGTGAATACCAAGATCTTACGAATCATGTGCGCCTCCTAAGTGGGTTGAGGTAAGGCAGCCGCTCGCCCGTATTTTTACAAGGTGGAACCCACCCTGTGTCTTCTGTTCAGGTGAGAAATGCCCTAGCGTGTTCTTGCAAAAAACCACTTTAAGGTCAGTGGTTCACATCGGTAGTCTGACGAGGAATGAGATTAAGGATCTCCCACTACTTTTGATTAAGTAACAAGTCGTCGGGGCTGAGAATCGGGGGAGGCACAAAGTATCAGAAGTGCTCGGGTGATGTAAACGATTTGCAGGAATGGTATGAGATCAACAAGTCTCTTTACCGCAAAGCGGTTGCGACCCAGAGCCCAGGGTTGCCGAGCATTGCAGTTAAGAACCCCTGATTTCTATTTTTTTTAAGAAGCTAAAGTCGGCTGATGTATTTCATCTATGATTCTTGCGATCTGTAATAAGGAGAGCCCTATGAACAAGTTCATATCATCAATCATCATCGCCCTCGCAATCGCAGTCTCTGCCCACGCTCAAACAGCTGACCAACACTTTAAGGCCGGTCTAGACTTCTACAACGCAAAGTCCTACGACCAGGCAATCACAAGTTTTTCGGCGGCGATTAATTTGAACCCTACCATGTCAGGGGCGTGGTTTAACCGCGGGCAGTCGTACTACTACAAGGGCGTCTTCGACAAGGCGATCGTCGAATATTCGCAGGCACTCAAACTAAAGCCGGACATGGTCGATGCCTATTTTCAACGCGCCCTCGCTTACACCAAGATCAAGAATTACGACGCAGCGATCGCTGATTATTCTGAAGGGATCAAGTTGGCCCCAACTGATTCCCAGTTCTGGCATAACAGGGGCCTCGCTTATGCTGATAAAGGAATGCCGGACCAGGCGGTGGCCGACTATAACGAGGCGATCCGACTCAATCCCGCCTATGTAAAAGCCTATGTAAATCGCGGCGGCGTCTATTTCAGGAAGAAGAATTACCAGGCAGCGCTGGCAGATTTTACAAAGGCACGCGATCTCGATCCGAATCTGGTCGAGGCCCGCTACAACCTCGGCCAGGCAAACTATTTCGCTCAGAATTACGACGCCGCCATAGCGAGTTATACGGAAACTTTAAGGCTCGCTCCAAACCGCGCAGACGCATATATGCAGCGCGGATTGTCGTATCAGAAAAAGCGTGAGCTGGATCTCGCTATAGCCGACTACACCAGGGGGATTGAGATTGAGCCCGAGAAAGCCGATCTCTATCACAATCGCGGCAATACCTATATCGACAAAGGGTTGATGGATCTGGCACTGGCGGATTTTGGTAAGGCTTTGCAATTAAATCCGAAAGCGGCACGGACGCTCCTGGCTCGAGGAAACGCACAATACCGCGCTAAGAAGTACGACCTGTCCCTGGCGGATTTTAGCGCTGCGATCGACGCGGATCCTAACTATGTGGATGCGTGGTTGAACCGCGCGGTGGTTTACAACGTCACAGCTCAGTACGCCCTTGCGATAGCCGATCAGACTCAAGCTATCAAACTAGCGCCGGCAAACATTATGGGTTATAAAAACCGCAGCATCTCCTACTACCAGATCAAGAATTATGACCTCTCTCTCGCGGATCTAAATGAGCTTATCCGGCTTGATCCTAAAACGGCGCAGAACTATTCAATGCGTGCGGAAGTCTTCGAAAAGAAAAACCAGAAGGACCTGGCGATAGCGGACTATACGACGGCTCAGAAGTTGGACCCCACGAATACATTTGCAAAAGCAGGCCTGGCTAGACTAGGAGCCACCCCTTAGTCACAATCCGGATCTTAGCCCACAAAAAGAGGGCGGCCGGGGCCGCCCTCAAATTGGGAACCCAGGCCCCCAATTAATTCACCGCTCTCAAAAAACGTAACGCAACTGCAACCTACCCGAACGTGCGCCGCTCGCACCAACCGACACGCCTGAATTCAAGTTCGGTTGGTTAAAGAAGGTGTTAGTTACGTCGCCGTCAGACAATCCCCCAGCCTCGAAACGAAAGATCGGCGTATTGAATACGTTGAAGTAGTCAAACCTTATTTCAAACCGATCCTCTTCCCAGGATGTGAAGGGAATTTTGAACGAACGCTGCAAGCTCATGTCGAACGTGTGATAGGCAGGGGCGCGCAGCGTATTGCGCCCCACTATTCCGGTGCGCCTTGTCGGATCGACAAGAAACCGAACCGCATCCAGCGTCACTTGATTGCAGTTGATGTCGAAGAATCCAGTCGCTGACGCACCGCAACCGATAACTCCTGCCTGCGAATTTGCAAAGCCCACTGAAGTGGCTGGCGCCGAAGGATTCGAAATCGACGGACGGTCGTTTGTGCCGCTGAGATCTCCATTCAAGTCGATGCCAGTGAGAAATGCGGACGACACATTGCCCGACTGGTAACGCCAAATCGACGAGAATTGAAATCCACCCGTAACG
>QHXL01000366.1:0-509 GCA_003222935.1 Acidobacteriota bacterium | reverse complement strand
TCCACACTCCGGTCGAAAGGATTCGAACCGATACTATTTCCACCAGTCGTCGCAAAGACTTCACTATTCGTGTTGTCGACCGTCTTCTGGTAGGTGTATGTCATCCGGTACTGGAAGTTGTTTCTGAAACTTCGTTCCAAACGAGCCTGCAACCCGTTATAGATCGAATCGCCACCGTTCGTTCGCGAAATAACTGAACCTCGCGTTGCGAACGCGCGTCCATTTGCATTCAACGAACCAGGAATGCCGGGATTCAACTGTTCGTTAATAAACAGTCGCGTCGCTCGCGTCCCAACGTAAGCCACGTCGAGGATGTTATGACCGGGCAATTCACGTTGAATCCCAAAGTTCCACACGTAGGTCGAAGGATTCTTCAAGTCTTGCGGAATCGTGTTCTGTCCAGCCTGTGGATTAGCAACGAGCGTGGACGGCAAAGAGCTCGAAGTAAAGTTTGGAATACCTCGACCGCCAAAGTTCGCTCCCGTCACTGTCGTACCAAGCGAATTGGG
>QHXL01000365.1:5568-16994 GCA_003222935.1 Acidobacteriota bacterium | reverse complement strand
CAACGTCCGTCGTGAGCACGCGATCACCGCGACACAGGTCGACGCCGAGGCCGGCAATATTCATAGCGTTGGTAGTGCTTCGTGTTAATAGCACCTCGTCCGCTGAACAACCGATCAGCCCGCCTACTAAGTGACGCGTCTTGTCGGCGAGCGCATTGGTCGTGCCGCCATACGCCTTAATCACCGGATTCAACTCAAGATCGTTCCAGGCCTTTAGCACGGCGTCGAGGATGGAGCGAGGCGTTGGCCCAAGCGAACCTGTATTGAGATAGATCATCCCCGGCGCAAGCATGTACTCACCTTCCTCGGCAGATGCAACATTGCCTTGCAGGAGGTAGGCGGCACCAAGTGTTCCGGCAATGCCTGAAAACATCTCTCGTCGCGAAAGCGTCCTCATTGAATGTTCCTGTTCAAGAAATAGTACCTCGATGGGGTGCGGGGACTTGTCACCGCTTTAGTACAGCGGACACTAATCGAGCGCGCTTCTTTGACAAAGCGGTGACAAGTCCCCGCACTCCAAGGAGGTTCGTCACGGAGCTCAACCGCGAGCCGGCCGAGAAAACAATCCCTTTCTGCGATCGACTCTTCGAGTTCGGCAAATGCTTTGTCCTTATCACCGAGCGTGGCGTAGATGATCGCGAGATAATAAGTCCGAAGGTAGCGGGTCTTCCCCAGTTTAAGGAGTTCGGATATTTGCTGTTCGGCTTCCGCCCTCTTGCCTTGTTTCGCATACGCGTAACCGAGCACGACGCCCGACATAAAACGAGTGGGTGATTCGGGCAACACCTGCCCGATAACAGAAATGGCTTCGTCATACTTTCCGTTCTCGATCAATGCAAAGCCTAACCACAGGCGACCCATTGGAAAATTCTGATCAAGGTCATAAGTACTGCGGGCCTGGACCAGCGCCTGGTCATACCTCCGGTCATAGATATATGCGCTTGTGAGGACGGAATTGTTAATCATAGACAACGGTTCGAGTTCGACGGCGCGCTTTGCTTCCTTTACCATTTCGGGCCTCCGACCCATGGCCGTAAGATAACTAACCGCATAGGCAAGGTGAATGTAGGCGTCGTTTGGATCGAGCTCGAGACCCTTTTTGAAATGGCTCTCCGACTCCGCCCAATTCCAATCATAAATAGCAAGCGAATCCGCCAGCGCCGTATGCGCTTCCGCGAGCATCGGATCAATCTCAAGCGCGCGCATGGCGGCCGCCTTTGCCAGCGGAATGCAATCCTTTGGTCGTACCTCCTGCTTACCCATTGAGTTGTAAACTTCGGCAGTCGCCGCGTAGGCGAGTGCAAAATTCGGGTCGAGATCAATCGCCCTCTTATAACTATCGATGGCCTTATCCAAGTCGGCTCTTGTTCTTCGCGACCACTGATATCGACCCTTGAGGTAGAGTTGATATGCGTCGTTGCTACTCGTGTATGTTTTCGTGATAACACGCTCGTCCGCTGCCAACCGTAGTCGCATCTTTTGCGTGAGCGTCATGGCGATCTCGCGTTGCGTCGACAGCAAGTCGGCCATCTTGCGATCGTACTGCTCGGCCCAGATAAGTTTCTGCGTCCGGGCGTCGACCAGTTGAACGCTGATGCCCAGTTCGTCGCCCGCCCGCGTCAGTCGGCCCGATAGCACGGCATCCACGTTGAGTTCTCGAGCGACCTCGGTTACGTCCTTCGTCGTGTTCTTAAAACGCATCACCGAGCTGGTGGGACTAATCTTCACGTTCGGAAGTTGCGAAAACCTAAAAATCAGCGAATCGGTAAGTCCATCCGAGAGATATTCAACGTCTGCATTTCCACTGGCGTTGAGGAAAGGCATTACCGCAATAGATTGAATTGCCGCACTGCTGCTTCTTGACCGATAGGAATTGACAGCCAGGGCCACGGCGACTGCCACGACAGTCGTAGCCACTGCGGCGATTATTATCGAGGTCTTTCTTACTCTCGATTTGCCTGGCTCGCTTCGCGCGCTCTGTGACGGCGTTGGAAACATGGTTGTGGGCGCCGTGTAGCGATCAGCATTCGATTCAGTTGCTGCCGCGCCTGCGACTTCACTTGGACTGTTAATGATTTCGGTGGGCGTCGTCTCTACGTTCGCTGCTGACGAACTCTCAAGCTGTGCCTCAAACTCGAGCCGCTTCTGTAACTGTTTCAGATCCGTCAATAACTCTGCTGCCGAGTGATAACGCTCGTCTGCGCTCTTGGCGAGCGAGCGGTTGACGATGCGTTCAAGCTCCGCATTAGAGTCGCGACAAAAGGTCGAAATAGAAACAGGTTCACGGTGAATGATATTTGCCAGCGTGTCTGCCACTGTGTCGCCGCGAAAAGGCGATTCTGCGGACAGCAGTTCGTAAAGCACACAACCGAGACTCCAAATGTCTGTGCGCTGATCGACATGCAGGCCGCGAGTCTGTTCGGGCGACATGTAGCCCACCGTTCCCATAACTACTCCGGCCTCAGTCTTAAGTTGCTTTTGAGTTTGCGCTTCCGGATCGGAGACGAGGTTGGTTGCGAATGCTCCCGGTTCTGACAGTTTTGCCAAACCGAAATCGAGGACTTTCACGTAACCGTCAGCGCGTAGCATCAGATTGTCGGGCTTAATGTCCCGGTGAATGATGCCCGCTTCATGAGCTGCGTGGAGAGCGGAAGCAGTCTGAATCGCAATAGCCAGAGTTTCGTTGAGGGCAACAGGTCCGCTGCTCAAAAGCTGGCGCAGGGAGACACCTTCAACCAATTCCGAAGCCAGAAAGTGTTTATGATCAACAGCGCCGAACTCGAAAATAGTCAGGATGTTCGGGTGGTTGAGCGACGATGCGGCAAATGCCTCGCGCTCAAACCGTAGCAGGCGACTGGGATCCGCGGCGATATGCTCCGGCAGGATTTTTAGGGCCACGCGACGATGCAGACGAGTGTCTTCCGCCAGGTACACTTCACCCATACCGCCTTCGCCGATCTTGGAAATGATGTTGTAGTGGCCGAGCGTCGTGTTGGGGGAGAGAGTCATTTGTTAGATTGCCGATTGCCGAGTGGATGTCCGATATGCTTCAGCTTGTCGTGACGTGAGCCACCCAGCGTCTTAGAGGACATCACGCGACAAAAAAAGACGAAAATCACCCGACGCTACTCGTTACGGTACGACCACTGACTACTGACTACTGACTGTTATCCTGCTTAGTCTGGATCATCTGCGTTTTCTGTGGATGGATAATGTAGCCGCTCGACGAGACGAGGAGGGACTCATCTGTAAATGACGCCTGGGTTCGCCTTAAACGAAACGAGAGTGAAAAGAGAGCTTTGGAAAATTCGCTTAGAACGGCGGGTATTCTAGAACAAGGTAGGAAGATGAGCTAGCCCTAAACGATCTCAGATCTCAACTCCCAGGTCTCAAAAACATCTTGAAACCGGAAGTGAGATCTGAGATTTAAGTAGGGTTACTGCTGATTGGTTAAGGCTGAGAACACAGAAGAACTTCCTACGCACACGACTTGAGGGCCGCGAACGATGCACGTTGTTCGCGTGCCATTGCCGGGAAGAATTCAACGGTCGAGCTAATTTGGAAAACAGTATTCAGCTTGCAGATTTCAAATATCCGGGCCATCGGGTTGCTGACGTTCATGAGGCCGAAACGCATTCCCTTGGCCAGTATCCGTTGGCGCAAGTCCAACAACACTCCCAACCCGTGGGCATCGATTGTATGGACACCTCCCAAATCGAGAGTAATGCTGGCCTGACATACTGACTCTACAACATCGCGTAGAATCTCCGTTTCACCGATGACAATTCGCCCCTGCAGGCTCAAAATAGCGACATTCCCCAAATTTCTTGTGTATATCTTCAACATGACTTTCTCCCCTTTTGCGCTTTCCTCGCGTCGTTAATGAGACGTCCTACCGTCCCACCTTGTTAACGCTGTCTACCAAGCTTTCTTAACGCTGGCCGCATTTTTTTGCGTCCGTAGAGATAACACTCGTAATTAAGAACAACTTCATGGTTCGAGCGGTCCAAGAGATTAATACGGTCATCGCCGATGAGATGTTCGATTTGCTTAGAACTCTGCCCAAGAGCCAGGATTGAAATTCAGTACAGGTTGGGAAGGGCGGTTGCCCCCGCTGGCCTGGCCCTAAATGTCCGATAAACTTCAGGTTGTCGTGACTTGCTAAGAGGTTCAATCGAGTCGACCGGTACTTTTATTTGAATCACGACAAACTGAAGTTTATCGGACATTTGTAGCCAGGCCAGCGGGGGTAAATCGCCCTTCCCAACGTGTACTAGATTCAGGTCCTTTTTTTGCTGGTCCTGCCTTTTGCAAGAGTTACTGCCACTCACCAACGACTACTGATCTAATCAGGGAAATCTCACTTTGCGCATCAACTCCTGAAACCGAGGATCTGCTCGCAACGGATCGAAAAGTGGCTCGGCCTTGAGCCAGACAAGCGTGGATTCATGCGCCTCATAACCGACATTCAACTCTTCGAATGCTTTGTCTATGTCGCCTAGCTCTAAAAAGGCTTTCGCACGTGGCCCGTGGCGTTCTTTCAACGGGGAGTCTTCCGCAACAACTAATTGCAAGTAAGCACTCCAACCGCCTTTAAAGCATTCCAACCACCTTTAGCAAAAGAGTCGCGAACAAGCGCCGCATTTTCCGGTTGATTACGCACTTCAAAGTATCGAGCCATCTCCTCAATTGCGGAGGCGTAGTCTTTTTTCACCCGATACACCTCAACGAGCGTTCGGCGTGCACGAGCAAAACCAGGATCTAAACCGATCGTCTTATTGTGTTGCGCCAGCGATTCATCGAACCTCCGTAAAAAGTAAAATGACCTGGCGTACTCCCAGTTGATTGGGAGTGACAACGGCTCCAGATCCAACCCGCGACGGAATTCTGCTTCAGCTTCTTCGAATCGACCGACGCCGGTTAATAGTTCACCGTACCACTGGTGAGCAGTCGCGTAATTAGGATTCAGTTCGATCGCTCGCTTGTATTCTTTCTCCGCTCCGGCAAAGTCGTATTCGTATTGCAACAATGTTAGACCAAGGGTCGTATGTGGTTCCGCCAGGCTCTCGTCGAGTGACGCCGCTTTAAGTGCGTACCCTCGTGCCTTCGGTACGGCATCAGCCGGTTGCATAAAATTAAAGCTCGACATCAGGGCGTAGGAATCTGCCAGGCCCGAATAAGCCAAAGCGTAATTACCATCGAGCGCAATGGCCTGGTTGAAAGAATCGATCGCCATTTTCAGATCGTTTTCTTCTCGCTTGCCCCAGTAGAAACGTCCCTGGAGATAAAGCTTGTACGCTTCAGGATTCCGAGTATAGGCCTTGGCTAATTTCTGCTCATCCGAACCTGAAAGTTTAGTTCTGAGTTTGCTCGAGACATCCCGAGAGATGTCTGTTTGTAGTTTGACAAGATCCGCTTGCGGACGATTGTACTGTTCACTCCAGATGACGTTCTCAGTCAGCGCGTCGACCAGTTCCAACGTCAGCGACAACTGATCGCCACGTTGCGCAAAACGGCCATTCAAGATCGCCTGGACGTTCAGTTCTTTGCCGAGTGTCTGCGCATCGGTGTTTTTACCCTTGTAGCGAAAGACTGTAGATCGTGCTTTGACGTTTAAGTTGGTCAGCTGCGACAAACTGCTGATCAAGGTCTCCGTCATCCCATCGGAAAGATAATCAACGTTCGCATCGCCGCTCTCATTGATGAACGGCATCACAGCAATCGACTGGATTGCCGGCGGCGTCGGTTTCTTTCTGAAGTATAAGAAACCACCAACGGCGATCGTTGCGGCTATTAGCACGACAGGAATAATCAAAAGTGAACGACGCTTCGACTTCGGAAGGTCGCGAGTTTCCGGTGGTGCAGTTGGTGATGGCAGAACCGTGGCTGGACCAGTTGTGCGACCGATGTTAGCAGCCGTCGCTTGCTGAAGGAGACTCGTCGCGAGTTCGGCCGATGCTCCGTCGAACCTTACAGTGCCTAATTCACTACTTTGAGGAGAACTAACGACGAGCGGAGTTCCGTCCGAACGACAAAAGGTCAGTGAATCGTCAGTTTCAGCGCGATGGCAGGTTGGGCAGCGTTTCATTTTTCAGGGGTGGTCCAGTTCGTAGCGTAAAGATCTTTCCGGTGTGCAAATCTATGGCGTTAAACCGACACGCTTTAGTAAATCAGCCATGCGCGGGTCATCCCGCAATGGGTCGAGAAATGGATCAGTTTTCACGCGCTGCATAAACCAATCATGCGCCCGATATGCCTTTTCCAGCTGCTCAAACGCCTTCTCTTTCTCGCCCAGTGCGGTGTAAACAGTTGCGATCCAATAATTCGATACATATTGGGGCTTTGCCAGCCACCTGTTTATAACAGCCTCAGCTTCGCGCCGGCGTCCCAGCTTCGCGTAGGCGTAACCTATCTGAGGCAACATCTCAAAGCTGGAGCCCAGCGTTTTCTCCGCGATTTCAAGCGACTCCGCGTACATACCGTTCATGTTGTATGCATGAGCCAGCCAATTTTTACCGCCAAGGAAGCTTCGATCCAGATCGTAGTTTTTCTTCGCCTGTTCAAGCGCATTGTCATATTGCCGGGCATAGATATACACACCGGTGAAGTTCGATCCTTGAATCAACGAAAGCGGTTCTAAGTCCATCGCCTTCTTCATCTCCGCGATGGCCTCGTCGTGTTTGCCAAGGGGACTTAGATAGACCCAACCGTAACGAAAGTGGTTGATTGCTATGTTTGAGTTGAGTCCGATTGACCTTTGAAACTCACGTCGAGCCTCGGCCCTGTTCCAATCGTAAGTTGCGAGAATGACGCCGTATGCTGCGTGGGCTTCGGCAAGGTCGGGATCCAAACGAAGCGCTGTTGCCACAGCTTCCTTTGCTTTGGGTAACGTTTCATGAGGCGCTGCGTAGGCGAAAGACGGCATCACCGCATAGGCTTCGCCCACGCCCGAATACGCAACGGCGAAATTAGGGTCGAGAGCTATCGCTTGTTGATAAAGATCTATGCTGCGAAAGAGATCTTCCCTGGTTCGCCTCGCGAAATAGAAACGACCCTTCAGATAAAGTTGATACGCTTCGTTGTTATCGGTATATCGCTTGGAAATCCCGGTGCTCTCGTTAGGCGCTAACTTCAGTTGAAGCTTCTGTGTAATCGATGCGGCAATCTCACGCTGCGTCGTCAACAGATCAGCCATCTTGCGTTCATACTGTTCACCCCACAACGACCTGTTATTTTTTACATCAACAAGCTCGACCGTTATGTTCAAGTTGTCGCCCCTCTTAACAAGTCGACCTGTCATGACTGCATCGACTCCGAGTTCGGCAGCGATCCTGGCGACGTCAACATCATTGCCCTTGTAACGCATAACCGAACTCGTCGGGCTGACTTTCAAATTTGGCAGTTGCGACAAGCGAAAGATTAACGACTCGGCCAAACCGTCTGACAGGTATTCTGCTTCCGAGTCATTGCTCCTGTTTTGAAACGGAAGCACAGCGATAGAGTTGATTGAGTTAGCTGCTGCGGAAGCAGCACTCCGGAATTTGAAGAACCATAGTCCGGCTGCTGTCGCCAGGCTAAGCAAGACGACCAGTGCTACGGCGCCGCGCCTTCGAAGTTTTCCCGCCATAATCTCGCCACTAACAGCGGTGGATGGATTCAAACTGGCCTGGGCCGTGAGCGATTGACCTGGCACTTGAGTGACAGCGATGGGCGCCGTGTCGGTAAACAGAGGCGGTGTAACACCAGCTCCCCCGACCGTTTCCAACTCGCGTCGCAATTCTTTCAACTCGATCGCGACATCCTTAATTGTTTGGTATCGATCCTCTTTGTCTTTAGCTAAACACCTGCGAACAATGCGTTGCAGATCGGCGGGCGCTGACGGATTCAAGTCCTTAATCTGGGGTGCTGGCTCGTAGATTAAACGGTGCAACGTTTTGACCACGGAATCGCCTTCAAAGGGTCTGGTTCTCGTTGCGGCTTCAAACAAGATGCAACCGAACGAGAAGATGTCAGAACGTCCGTCGATCTCGTCAAGCTTGCCTTGCGCTTGTTCGGGCGACATATAGCCCACTGTCCCCATGATGGCGCCAGGAGTTGAATGCTGCTGCATTACTGCAGTGGGGACCTGTGAAAACGCTTGACTGTCCTCGTTAGGCTGCGATGCCTGCTCAATCAGTTTAGCTAAACCAAAATCGAGGACTTTCGCGTGACCGTCACGCGTGATCATGATGTTTTCCGGCTTAAGATCGCGATGAACTATTCCGGCGGCATGTGCCTTCGCTACCCCCTCGGCAGCGTGTTGCAGGTAGCGCAACAGTTTTTTGAGTTCCGTACGCTCGCGATGAATTTTCTCGCGAAGCGTGCCGCCATCAATAATTGAGGCCCGTACTCTCGCGATGAATTTTCTCGCGGAGCGTGCCGCCATCTATGAACTCCATCGCGATGAAGTGCGTACCGTCGTGTTCGTTGATCTCGAAAACTTGCGCGATGTTTGGGTGAGTCAGTGCCGCTGCAGCTTTCGCCTCACGAATGAAACGTTCCATGCGGCTGCGATTGGACGCAACCTCAGCGGGAAGAATCTTCAAGGCTACTTTGCGATCGAGTTTTGTATCTTGCGCCAGGTAGACCTCGCCCATCCCTCCAGCGCCAAGTTGGGAGACGATGCGGTAATGCGACAGTGTGGAGTTGGGCGGTAGGGAGGGCAAGTTTGCTCGATTCGGAATTATTGCCGATTGCCGATTTCAGATTTCAGATTTGGGACTTTCCAACTTCCAAGGGAAATCGGCAACAGCCGTTATTCATCTGTCTGTGATTCGACGCGGGGCTGGTCATTAATTGAAGGGCGCCCACTTTTCAATGAAGCGTTACTCGAGCTCTGGGACTGCTGAAAGTGCGGGATAAGGTAACACAAGTTGCGGGAAACTTGGCGGGGATACGACCGACCTTTTGTGAGTTTAGCTTCTCTAAATAGTGCCGCTCCTTGGAGTGCGGTGCCTCGTCACCGCTTTGTTACAGCGATGCGTTGCTAACTCGACCGCTTTATAAAGCGGCGGCAAGCCACCGCACTCCAAGGAGGTGGCTCTTTATAAGGGGGTGATGTTGCATTTAATGAGATAATGCATCTAAGTAACAGGCTTTGAGATTTCGGAGGTAAAACATGAGTTGGAACCAGTCATATGTGCCCGCAACCATCAGCGATGAGCGGGTAACTAGTTTCTTATCGAAGGTCTACGGTTGGATGTTCTTTGGACTCCTAATCACAGCCGGTACGGCGTATTTCGTCGCCTCATCGCCGGCCCTTGTCAGGACATTCATACTGAATCGAGCGCTTTTTTGGATCCTGGCCTTCGGTCAACTCGGCCTCGTTTTCTATCTCTCAGCGCGCGTTGAAAAAATGGCGCCGGCGACAGCTGCAGGTCTGTTCATGGTCTACTCGGCGATGGTCGGGGTCACTTCATCAGTGATCCTTCTGATCTACACGAGTTCCTCGATCTTCTCGACTTTTGTCGTCACGGCCGGAATGTTTGGCGCAACTGCTGTATTCGGCACACTGACAAAACGCAGCTTAGCCGGGGTGGGTCAATTCATGTTTATGGGATTGATCGGAATCATCCTGGCTTCAATCGTCGGCATCTTCTGGCAGAATAGCGCGCTGCAATTCGTCATCTCAGTTGTTGGGATTCTGGTGTTCACCGGACTGACGGCATGGGATGCACAGCGATTGAAACACATGGCCACGGTGGTGCCGGACGGACGGGTAACTTCCTACGCGGTCGTCGGCGCACTATCCCTCTACCTCGACTTCATCAACTTATTCTTCTTTATCTTGAGATTTACGGGAGGTCGAAGGGACTAAGAGTTTCGGAGGAAATGTCCGACGAACTTTAGTTTGTCGCGCGTCCTGCTTTCCAGACCCGCGACAAACTGAAGTTCGTCGGACATTCTTTTTGCCTTCCTTTAACTGGGACCAAAACCGCGCTTCTTCATCAGCGCATCAACTTTAGGATCACGACCTCGAAACCCGCGATAAGCTTCAGCCGGATCAATTGTGTTGCCGACCGAGAAGATGTTCTTTCTTAATCGTTCCGCAACCGCTTTGTCGTACGGACCTTTGCCTTCAACAAAAGCTCCGAAAGCATCGGCCGTCAAAACATCTGACCACAGATAGCTGTAGTACCCGGCCGAGTAACCATCGCTTCCAAACACATGAAGGAAGTGGGGCGTGCGATGTCTCATGACGATCTCTTTCGGCATACCGAGTTCTTTCAAGGTGTCGCGTTCGAATTGGTCTGGATCAATCTTCTGATCGCCGGCGAGGTGCAACTTCATATCAACCAGCGCCGCTGAAAGATATTCGACCGTGGCGAATCCCTGGTTGAACGTCGACGAACGATTGATTCGATCAACGAGCGTTTGCGGAATCGGTTTGCCGGTTTGATAGTGAAGCGCAAAACGCTGCAAGACTTCCGGTGTCGACAACCAATGCTCCATCAGCTGTGACGGAAACTCCACGTAATCACGTGCGACTGCTGTGCCCGCTAGAGTGGGATAAGTCACGTTGGAATTGAGACCATGCAAGGCATGACCAAACTCATGGAACATCGTCGATGCGTCGTCCCATGAAATCAACAACGGCTCACCTGGTTTGCCTTTAATGAAGTTTGCATTGTTCGAAACTATTGTCGTCACTTCGCCGTTGACGCGTTCCTGGCTGCGGTAAGCATTCATCCAGGCGCCGGAACGTTTGCCGGGGCGGGCATAAGGATCGAAGTACCAGAGCCCGATATGACGTTTCGTAGTTTTATCGGTAACTTCCCAGACTCTAATGTCAGGATGGGCCACGGGAACGTTTGTTACTTGAGTAAAGTTGAAGTTGAACAGTTCACCGGCGACCCAGAAGATACCTTCGCGAAGTTTGTCGAGTTGGAGATAAGGCTTCACTTCGTTTTGATCGAGGTCGTACTTCGCTTTACGAACTTTCTCCATGTAGTAGCGATAGTCCCAGGGTTCGATCGTTAGCTTGGCGCCTTCCTTGTCAGCGAGCGCCTGCATGTCGCGCACTTCCTCGTGAACGCGTGCGACGGCCGGCTTCCAAACTGCTTCCATCAGTTCCATGGCCCGTTCAGGTGTTTTAGCCATGGCATTTTCCAAACGCCAGTGGGCATGAGTCTTGTAACCGAGCAGCTTGGCCCTCTCTGCACGGAGTTGGAGGATCTGTGTGATGGCGGCGTTGTTGTCGTGCTCATCGCCATTGTCGCCACGGTTAATAAACATGCGCCAAACTTTTTCTCGCAAGTCACGACGATCGGAGTAGGTCAGGAATGGATCGACTGCAGAACGAGTATTCTGAATGACCCATGTGCCAGGTTGTTTCTTGGCTGTCGCAGCCGCAGCGGCGGCGTCGCGCAACGACTGAGGTAGACCAG
>QHXL01000365.1:3784-5537 GCA_003222935.1 Acidobacteriota bacterium | reverse complement strand
TTCTGGCTGAATTTTGTGAACAAGCCAGCCAACTCCTGATTGATCTGTGATAAGCGACTCTTGGCTTCCGGCGACAGGCGTGCCCCCGATCGTACAAAGTTTGTGTGATACACCCACGCGAGTCGTTGCTGTTCCGAATTCAACTTCGCTTTTTCAGGCGAGTTGTAAACTGCTTCGATACGTTTAAAGAGCGCTTCGTTCTGCGTGATTCGATCTCCAAACTGAGCGAGCTTTGGCGCCATTTCACGTTGCACTACTTGAAATTCCGGACCGTTCATCGTGGCGCCCCAAACTCCGTAGAGAGTGCCTACCCGATTGAACGACTGGCCAATGCGTTCCAGTGCGACGATTGTATTGTCGAAAGTCGGCGCCGCTGAATCATTCGCAATCTTATCGACTTCAGCAAGTTGCTCGGTCATCGCCGCTTCGAGTGCCGGCTTGAAGAGTGCAATCTGTACCTTGTCAAAAGGTGGCACACCGCCAAAGGGACCTTCCCATTTTGCTGTTAGCGGATTGCCATTAGCATCATTGGTTGGGACAGTCGTGTCAGTTGAGGAGTTATTTGAGGCGTTCGTGATGTCCATAGTCGAAATGATCGATAAGGTGATCACAGTGATAATAAGCAAGAGTGCAAGCCTGCGAAAAGTGAAATGGAGCATGTTTTAACTTCTTTCTGTTTGATTGAGAACTGGCGGCAACGCCGCGGAAGAGTTACGCAGTGTGGTCAGTATATTTTTTAGCATTAGTCGTTGTACAGCAGGCGAATGGACTTCCAGTGCGGCGCAAGAAGTCCCAAAAAACTGGAAATGACTAGTATTGATCTCAGCCGCAGATCCACACAGAGAAACGCAGATAAGAAAAGGCACTCTAATAATGTTATTGAGCGAGGTCCGATTTCTGATATCCGCGTTCACCTGCGGAGATCTGCGGCTGAAAACCCGACAAAGATCAATACACGCAATGTCGACAACCGTTATCGCAACAATAACCTCGACGCCGCAGGTAATCCGCCGTAAATACAAACGCGCCACCTTCGACGTAATAGTCACGTCCCTCTATAACCTGGCCAAGTAACAAGCTGGCATCAACTTGTTGATATACGTCGTCGTGATTGTTTGTTAATGGCGAGTCCTCGAAAAGTTCAGGATGAATCAAGTGAGCTAATAACTCTGCGCCTTCAACTACTCGTGGTCCAGGTCGCGCAAAGTATGGTGGGTGAACTGAAGGTGCTCCAGATTTGTTTCATCGTGTGCTGTAGGTTGAACCCGCAGGGCATAATGATTAGGACTTCAGGCGCCCACTCGACGATCTGAGCCCACGTCACTCGAACCGATTCACCTCTTTCACTTCCGAGTTCGTCAATGCCGCCGGCAATCTTTACCAACTCAGGCACCCAGTGTCCGCAGGCGTATACCGGATCCAGCCATTCCATGCAGAACACACGTGGTCTATGCGGTTGATGACTGGTTAGCGCTGAAAGTTGATCGAGACGTTGTTGACACTGCTGGATCAATTCGGTCGCTGCGCCTGTTTTGCCGGTAGCCGCACCTAAGTCGCGGATGTTTTCGAATATCTCATCGATTGAGCGAGGTGTTAACCAAAGTATTTCAGGTGCTTTGGGCAGAGCCTTGAGAACGTGCGAGACTTCGTTTCCCGACGGCGCACAAACCTGGCAAAGGTTCTGTGTGAGTATGAGATCAGGCGCGAGTTGTTGCAGCAGCTGCTCATCGATTTGATAGAGGCTAAGTCCTTG
>QHXL01000365.1:2009-3706 GCA_003222935.1 Acidobacteriota bacterium | reverse complement strand
CATTCATGTGTTATGCCAACCACCGCATCTTCAAGTCCGAGCGCGCAAGCCATCTCCGTGGCTGAAGGAAGAAACGAAACAATTCGCCGCATGCGATGAAGTGTAGCAGCATTGTCCGATATGCTCAGAATGTCCGATATGCTTTAGCTTGTCGTGAGTTGAATAAATTAGAACCCTAGCTGATACAGGTTCTCTATTCAGCCGACGTTTCACTTTCCGAATCACGACAAGCTAAAGCATATCGGACATTCTGGTATAGAATGCGGCGCGGTAATTAAAACCAGCGGAGAGAGATTAAATGGCACTGATCGGGGCTAACGAGCTCAAACGAAAACTACTAATCGGATTTGAAGGACAACCCTACGTCGTACTCGACGTATTCTTCGCGTCACCTACCGCGCGCGGCGCTGCGACGATGGTTCGCACCAAGCTCCGACATCTGCTGACCGGCGCCGTTCTCGAGAAGAGTTTTCGATCGAGTGAAAAATTCGAAGAACCTGATGTCGAACTCGTGCCCGCCTCGTATCTCTACAGCGATGCTGACGGCAGCCACTTCATGGACGAAAAAAGCTACGAACAGTTTGCCTTCTCTACCGAAGACATTGGCAACGACCGCAATTATCTGAAAGAAGGACAGACACTTCAGATCCTTAAGTACAACGGTCAACCGGTGTCGCTGCAGCTACC
Source organism: Acidobacteriota bacterium (assembly GCA_003222935.1). Lineage (GTDB taxonomy): Bacteria > Acidobacteriota > Blastocatellia > Pyrinomonadales > Pyrinomonadaceae > PSRF01. The sequence goes on along the minus strand of QHXL01000365.1, from coordinate 3,019 downwards.
ACAGTATGTCGAACTCGAAGTCGTCTCTACCGAGTTGGGCCAGAGAGGCGACACTGCGGCTGGCGGAGCGACGAAGCAGGCAACAGTTGAAACCGGGCTAGTTGTCCGAGTACCGCTTTTCATTAAGGAAGGCGAGATAGTACGCATTAACACTCAGACGGGTGATGTTGCTGGTCGCGCGTGAAAAATCATTGGTCATTTTAGTAATTGGTCATTTTGTAGGAGTCAGTGGTCCGTGATTGTTAGCAGCTGCAACTGACGACGCACTACTGATCACTGACTACTGACATTCCCGCAATAATTTTTCATCAGGCTTTTATCCCGACGCCACTCTTCGCTGCGAGTTTTCCCTCTCGAAAAACTATCTTCCCGTTCACCATCACCAATTCAATTCCTGACGAAAACTGATTCGGGTTCTCGACTGTCGCATTACCTCTAATCGTAGCCTCATCGAAAACAGTCAAATCAGCGATTGCGCCATCTTCAAGTACACCTCGACCTTTCATCGCTGATCTAACAACACTACTCGGTAGCGATGTAACTTTCTCGAGCATCTGTTCGAGCGGCATTTTTATATCGAGCGCATGTCGAATTGCTGTGGCAAAACATCCCGCACCGCGCGGATGTGAATTTGCTCGGGTCTCAAACTGAATCCCACCGTCGGAACCAATCATGCAAAAAGGTTCCTTTAACGCGAGATCGATCGTCTTGTCGAGAGGCATCAAACCATCCGGCACTGCCACAAGTTTTGACGACTTTCGATAGCGAGCAAAACTTTGCGCCGTGAGACGTTCAGAACTTCCAACTACCCGCAAATCACCGTAGGAGATGCCATATCGCTCCTGCCAACCTGCATCGAACCTGCGGTTGTAGAGATACGTGGCCCAGTATGAGTAAGGATAAACGCACGTGGTAACGATCAGACCTTGAGCATTCGCGTTACGAATTCGCTCGAGTGCGCTCTCCATGTGAAATGTCCCGCCGGTCGAGTGGAGATGAGCGATATGCAT
>QHXL01000365.1:1416-1935 GCA_003222935.1 Acidobacteriota bacterium | reverse complement strand
ATCATACTTCCTGGCGATCTTTGCGTATTCGAGTAGTTCATCGTAAGGCGTCGGTTGATATTCCAAACTGTGCGATACGCCCAACGCGCCTTCGTCGAGATTCTTTTCGATTAGTCGTAGCCGTCCAGCGACATTTCCCGCCGTTCCCCGAATGACCATCACAAAAGTCGAAACGCCAAAGTTGATGGAATGTTGCAAGCTACTAAATCGTTGGTAGTACGCGCCCGCGTTTGCGCTGCCACCGTGCATCTGCAACGCGGTCGTGACACCGTCTGAAACTTTGTACTTTTCGAACGTGTCGTACGTCGATTCGGGGACCATCGAGTTGTCGGCGAGGATGTCGACGAACCCTGGCGAGATCACTTTGCCAGTGATGTTAATGGTCTCAGAGCCGCGCAAATCATTTCCGAATTTGAGCCTGCCACCAGGATCGATACCGACATTTATTGTCTGCCACTTGTTTTGATAAAACGCTTTGCCGCCCTGCAGGACAAGTGGAAGTGATTGTAGTTCGACTGA
>QHXL01000365.1:0-1342 GCA_003222935.1 Acidobacteriota bacterium | reverse complement strand
GGAGCTGTTCTTATCAAGGTACAGTGACTGTTGACGGCGAGGCCAACACACGGTCGACCTCCGCGCGGATTTCATCCAACTCTTTTTTCAAAACCGCATAACGTTCGATCGCATCGCGACCAATCTTTTGATCGACATTCGCCGTCATGCTTGCGAGATATGTGATGTGCGCTTGAAGTCCAGGTTTGCCGTAGCGCACTGGTTCGGTCATCAGTTTGTTAGCGATCGTCGTAACCTGAGCGAGCTTTTCAGCATCGGAAGCGGACGACTTCAACTTGTTCTGTGCCTCTCTCACTCGCGTAACCAACTGATTGACGGCGGTCACCATCTCCCTCATTCGTATGTTGTGCTCAAACTGTTCCTGCAAGTCCGCGAGTGTCACGCCATCTTCCGCAACTCGAGGATCAATTAAGACGCTGAACATTTCGGTCTTGGTAAATCCGCCCGTCTTGAGTCTTACCTGGTATTGCCCGGGTGGCAGAACCGGTCCCGCTTGATGCCTTACGTCCCAAGCAAAGCGATTCATGCCGGCGTTCTTCGTAACGCGTGGCGGTGGAGTGAAGCGTCGTCCTGCCGGAGCTGCGTCCGGATCTTCCGGCTGTGATTCAGGTCCTGCGGTTCCGACTCCGGGCATGCCTCCTCCACCACGATTGCCGCGTAGACCGCCGACACTATCACTATTGTAGGAATTCAACACCGCCCCCCTGGTATCGAGTATCTCTATCACAACAGCGTCGGTTGGCGCAGTCGGCAAGTAGTACTCAACCACTGGTCCAAGATTAGTCGGACTGACTCGTGTTCGATAACCGTCGCGTGGTTTGTACAGATAGACGTCAGAAGGTTTCGATTGAGAAGTCAGCTGATGAAGCGAAGTAACGTTGTCGAGGATCCAAAAAGCCCTGCCCTGTGTTGCCACAATCAAATCCTTACGATGCACTTTGATGTCCGCAATCGGGATGTTTGGCAAATTAAGTTGAAATGATTGCCAGTGGCTACCGTTGTCGAAAGAGATGAACATCCCAAACTCGGTTCCTGCATACAACAGTCCTTCACGATCTGGATCTTCGCGCACAACCCTCGTGGGCCAGTCGGCAGGAATTCCATTCTTACCATCGGTCAAACGCATCCAGGTTTTTCCATAATCGTCAGTGCGATAGATGTACGGTTCATAATCGCCGAGCAACCAGCGATAGACGGCAAAGTATGCAGAACCTTTTCGATGAGGTGAGGCATCAATGAACTGAACCCGGCCACCAGTGGGCAGATCTTTGGGAGTGACGTTTGTCCACGTTTTCCCATTGTTTCGCGTGACGTGAAATGGGCCATCATTTGACCCGGTCCA
>QHXL01000052.1:13008-15404 GCA_003222935.1 Acidobacteriota bacterium | reverse complement strand
CACAGGATCCGAGCAGACCTAAATCATAGAAGCCCTCCAAAATCAGGATTGGTGTTGCGATTCGTGATGCGAAACGACCCGCCGTCCGAAAACCTGTCGCAACGGCTCCTCGGGGGAGAAAATGCGCAATCACGCTCGGTAGTGTCGTCAGCGGCTGCTTTGGAGTTACTACCCTGAATGGAGGTAGAACCTTTTTGGGCAGAGCGCTGAATGCAACCGGGAGCAGGTTGTCAAATCTATTGTTTTCTATGCACTGGGCATAACAGTCAGTCCACGTCTTTTTGCAACAAGGCTCAAGTCCGAGCGGGTCCCCGAATGTAAGCGGTGAGTTTTGAACATAAACATATGGATTAATCCCACCCTGCAGTCCGATTGGATCACTGCTATTGAATCTTCCTTCCTCCGGCATATACGAGCGTGCGCGATAATACATGAGACCAGTATCGGAGTCCGCTTCGCGGCCCGTATAAGTATACCGTGTTGAAATAGAACCACTGTTCGGCGTGCCAAAAGAATCGTAGCTCATGCTTGAGGTAATTGTTCCGTTGATATCGGCCAACGCGCGTGTCGTACCCAGATGATCTGCGAGGAAATAACTGATGTTGCCGCTCTGGGTTTGTCGCAACTTCTGATCGATGCCGAGTTCATTTAAATAATCCACGACCATACTACCGTTTGCATCGAGATCGCGAACTACATCGAGGCCGTCGTAGACAAACTTTGTTGTTCCGCCCACTGTACTCGTCCGTTGAACACGGCGCCCTAAGCCATCATAGGTGTAATTGACCGTCACTCCGTTGGCGAATGCTGCTTGTTTTAGACGGTTTTCGTAATCCCAGTTGTAGGTCCAATTTACGCTTCCATTCGACTTCGAAACCTGATTCCCATTCGTGTCGTAGCCAAATGAGGTACCGTTTGCTGAGACAAGGCGATTGAAAGCTTGGTAGCTGTAACTTGAACCTTGGTTTGAAGCCGAGCGATTGCCAACTTCGTCGTACGTATAACTCTCGTTTGCTTGAGCGGACGGATGAGTTGCGGCTGTCAAACGATCGAGCGAGTCGTAGCTGTAATTGTGCGTGCCGGCACCGTCGATCATTTGCGTGATGTTGAGGACCGCGTTGAACTGATATTGGAAATCGGCGAGCGTGTTGCCACTCTTTGCATGCGTGAGTCGCGTCAGACGATCCAGACCGTCGTATTGATGGGTGCTAACGACTCCATTGGGCAACGTGCGTGAAGTGAGTTTGTTCGTGGCATCGTATGCGAATGTGGCGTTCAGACTTGCACTCTCGGTTAACTGCGTCAGACGGTTGATAACGTCGTATTGATAACTTGCATTGGTGGTGCTATTCAAACTCAACTGCGTGCGATTTGAATTCGCATCGTATTGATAGCCGACGACTTGACCAAAAACATCCGTCACTGAGTTGACCCGGTTCCGATTGTCATAAGAAATCGTGACTGTTCCAGTTGGATTCGTGGTCGTGGTCAGTCGCGAAAGAACGTCATACCCATAGGTAGCTGACGTCGTGTCGGGATAACTAATCGTCGTGAGACGATTCAGTGCGTCATTCGTGTAATTGGTGATCGCTCCGTTGTAATCCGTCCGCTGACTTCGATTTCCAGCGGCGTCGTAAACGAACGACATCGTTGCTGTGCCCTTCTTCTCCTGTGTGCGTCTTCCCAAAGCATCATAAACAAATTCATAACGCTGACTGATCGGATCAACCACGGCCGTCATCTGCGAACGTGTGTTGTACTCAAAAGTTGTTGTCTTCTGTGCTGGATCAATTGTGCTGGTCAAACGATCGGCGCCGTCGTAACAAAACGTCGTCACTCTCCCAGCTTTATCGGTCTTCGTCAGAAGATTCCCAGCAAGATCGTAAGTAAAGTTTTCTTCCAGCCGGCCAGCGCCAGTCGTGGCCTCCGGATATTTGATTTTCGCAAGCTGATTGAAGTCGTTGTAGAAGTAGTTGGTCGTCCGATTCAACCCATCCGTGAAGCCCGTCAGATTCGACATCAGGTCGTACGAGTAACTCGTTGTCTTGTTGTCCGCGTTTGTTTCGCTCGTCAGTCGGTAGGCGGCATCGTAGGCGAACGTGGTTTCATAGCCGCGCGGATCTTTGGTCTTCGTCTTTCGTCCTGCCAAGTCGTAGGTGAAAAGCACAAAGTTTGTATCAGGATAGATGACTTTCTTTAGCCGCCCAGCGAGGTCGTACTCATAACTTGTACCCTGGCTGAGAGCGTTGGTAACGCTTGTCGCTCGCCCGCGAGCGTCGTACGCGATGTTGGTTTGATTCGTGAGAGCGTCGGTACGGCGAGTGAGATTACCGTTGGAATCGTAAGTGAAGGTCGTCGCCTTGTTCCGCGGATCCGTCACAGTCAACAACTGTCCG
>QHXL01000052.1:12517-12961 GCA_003222935.1 Acidobacteriota bacterium | reverse complement strand
CAACAAATTACCGTGCGAATCGTAGGTGTTGGTCCAGACGCCACTCATCTGGTCAGTGACAGTTAGAACCTGACCAAGAGAGTCATACGTGTAGGTGATCGCGCCAGTCGAATCGGTTTGAGTCAGGCGATTACCATTAGCATCATAAGTAAAGCTGGTGGTGTGATTCAGCGCATCGGTCTGAGCCATGACATTCAATTGATTGTCATAAGTCCAGGTCTGAATCTGCGAGCTACCGCAACCACAACCACCTTCAACTCTCGTCACCACATTCTGCCCATGACTCGTGTCAAAGAAATATTTGGTAACGTGATTCAGTGCGTCGGTGACATTTGTTTCGGTCGCACTAACATAATTGAGCGTGTACTTCTCAGTTCCGTTACCGGCTATTTCCGAAGTTAGAGCGCGGCCCTGTGAGTCATAAGTATGAGATTCGAGGACATT
>QHXL01000052.1:0-12489 GCA_003222935.1 Acidobacteriota bacterium | reverse complement strand
CGATCCATCAGCATATGCGACCTCGGTCAATCGGCCCCAGAAACTGTGGGTGTAGGTTGCAATGGTTCCAGTGCTGTCGCTCATGGAACCGATCAGTCCATAACCGTCATAGCCGAATGTGATCGTGCGACCTGAAGCGTCAGTTAGACTCGTGGGATTTGCGCCTGTGTACGTTAACGAGTTGGTGTTGCCGTTGCGATCAGAAAAGGAGACAAGCTTACCGCTGGTGTTGAACTGATGAACGCTGCCATCTCGAAATGTAAGCGTGTAAGTGTTGTCAACATTTTTTACAACGTCGCGATACCCTGGAGATCGGTGCCTTGGTATGAATGCGTCAGATGTCGAGGCGCGGGAAAAGTAAATGGCGCCACCGTCAGGCAGATTTACTCGCAACAATAATGAGCCATACGTGCTTATCGATTCGTCAAGGATTGATGTCCAACCAAACCCAAACAACCCACTAGCTTGTTTCTTGCTGTTGTAGCTACGACCGATCTCTAACCCATCGCCGCGCCCCGGTAGCCGATAATCGGTCTGATCGAGATACACATTCCCGGTGGTTACGCTAACCGGCTCGCCTACTCCTGAATTGCACGAAGGTGCTCCCTGATCCTGTGCTTGATCAGCTTGTCCCACAGTTACCGTGATGGAGATTGTCGATGTGACGTCAGAAATATTTGAGCAGTTCGGATGTCTATCGATTATTCCCTGAATGTGAAATGTATAGGTGCCGGGCGCTGACACTGCGAACAGAATTGGGCCTGTGGAATTCGACGATTGACTAGACAACGCTGGCCAATACGCAGTTGAGCCATCAGGATTGAGGCCAAAGATGTTTCCTACTCCTGCCGTTCCATTGAATCCGCCACTCGTTGAGACGTCAGCCCAAACTGCGATGTGGTTACGCGATTGTCGTAACGAGTGCAGGCTGTTTCACAATGACCCGAGGTCGTGGCCGTGGCATCGATGCGCAAGGTGCCGCCCGTCTGAAAGATTGCATTCTCAGGAAGAGCAACACTACTGGAGTTGTTACTGATGCTCGCCATGATGGTATGTGAGCCATTGCCCGACGTAGGACAACTCTGTGCCTGAATTTCCATCCCCGGAATCAACAGAAGACCAACCAAAATTAAGCCTAGCGTTAAGCAACGATTAAGAATGACTGACGAAAATAGATGACAACGCACAGTGTTACGGGAGGTTTTCATAGGAGCCCTTCCTTGTATTTGGATTGATAAAGGATCTCAATTGAGACCGACAATTTATGAATTAAGAAATAAAATTCTGTTACGAGGACTACCGTCGGACGAAGCGCGAGTCGGAAGGAATCGAGAGACCCCAGGTCAAAACGCGGCGAGAACTTAGGCGGTCGAAATTATTCAGTCAAGAAAATTATTTGTTACAGGAATTTTTTGTGACGCAGACAATTCAGCTTGCGGCGAACAACAATATAAATGAAGGACGTGTTCTTGATCAAGCGGGCTTAAATATAGAGTGCTTGAAGACAGAATCCGTGTTTACGTAGGGGGCCGACATCGCCAGGTGAGGGGATAATGTATCCTTCCTTTGTCTGACGCAGCTCGATGTGACGGCTTCAGCAGCGGTAAAAATTGCTTGGTGACGCTACTCTTTCTACTGCGGTAGATACAGAGACCTCCCATTTAAGATGGGGCTAAGATGGTGGCGTGACGTGTTGATACGAAGCCAGCTGTAGCGATACCTTGACGACCGCTAGGCGCGTAAATACTGGCTTGTATCGTTTGGTGAGATCAGGTTGGACCACCTTCACGGGACTTAAAATCCGTTGTCCGTAAGGACGTGCGGGTTCGACTCCCGCCCTCGGCACCACTCTCAATTTAATCTACTAAAACAACTTGGAGTGGCCCGACAGATCACGTCGATTCGTGAACTCCATTCGCCCTTGGTCGGGTCGCAACGTGCGCCTCAGATTGGTCCTAGATGACCGGTGAACCGTTTCGCCGTACCCTTTTCCTTGACTCCAAGTCGCTTCTCAACTAGCTCCCTCTTGGCTCAGAAGATTTTTTTGAAGGCCCTGGTGAACCAGTTCCCCGCAGTCTTCGCGCCCTTCGTGGTCTTCTTAGTGACGTCCTCGCCCTTATCCGCGGCCTCCGCACCTACAGCCTTCGTCTTTTCGGCGGCCACTTTCGTACCCTTGATGGTAGTGTCCTTCACATCTTCAGCCCGGTCACCCACCTCAGCACCGACGTCTTTCGTCTTCTCGCCAGCTCTCTTTGCACCCTTGACCGTCGTGTCCTTCACATCTCCAGCCTTGTCGACGACGTCAGCGCCGACATCTTTGGTCTTCTCGCCAGCCGTCTTTGCACCCTTGACCGTCTTGTCTTTTACGTCTTTAGCCTTGTCGGTCGTCTTTTCTGCGGCGTTCATGTCTTGCGTGCGGTTTTCCTGCGCCACAGCTTGGCCCGCGATTGCGGCCAAAAGGACCAACCCACATAGCGTTGCCAATAAATATCGATGCATATTCAGCCTCCATGCAATGAATCAGAACGGTAGTCTTCTGCCTCCAACACGCGGCAACTGGAATGCCACTTACAGACGAAGACGGGGAGTCTCGACATTCCTGACAGTCTGCACCACTATGCACCACTGGCTTCGGCGTTCCAGGTGTTCTCCCATCGAAATCGTACAGGCTTTGGTACACAGATTACGGAGACTTTAATAACGGATTCGAAATTTAAGAGAGACGAATGTACTTCATCTGTATTCGAGGAAAATGGAAACGTCAAATGTTATCTGGGCGCCTGGGAAGAATTCTCAAACGACTTTGACCGCCGTCAAGATCATCATCTCTGCCGGCGCCGGGCCGGGCGATAACACGAAAGCTGCTCAACGCCTCGCTGAAATTTTTGAAGAAGAAGGAATCGACATCGACGTCTCACTCGCGCGAAGCGGTGCTGAAGTGATTGAGCTCGCGAGGAAGGCGGCGCGTGAACCTTATAAGGTAATCGTAGCAGCGGGAGGGGATGGGACAGTCAATTCGGTGGCAGCAGCGGTGATCGATAGCGACAAAACTCTCGGCTTGCTGCCGCTCGGCACGCTTAATCACTTCGCCAGAGACTTGGGTGTCCCCTTCGATTTACAACAAGCAGCGCGAACAATAATCTCAGGTCATACGATCGAGGTTGATGTCGCGGAAGTGAACAATCGGATTTTCCTTAACAACTCGAGTTTGGGTCTGTATCCAATGATCGTCCGCGAACGTGAAAAGCATCAGCGGCTCGGCTTCCGCAAATGGCCCGCGTTCGTATGGGCCACCATCCAGGCATTACGCCGAAATCCATTTCTCGATATTCGACTTCGCGTTAACGACGAAGTCCTCGACCGGACGACTCCCTTTGTGTTTGTTGGTAACAATGAGTATGAAATGGATTTGTTCAATATCGGGATGCGTAATCGTCTTGATAGAGGTGAGCTCAGCATTTACATAACACACGGAACAAGTCGTTTGAAATTGATAGGGCTTGCACTGCGTGCTGTGGTCGGACGTCTGGGCAACGACAGAGATTTCCTTGCGCTTCGTTCTGACGAAGTGAAGATACAAACAGCCGGAAAACGCGTGCGGGTTGCATTCGACGGTGAAATCGAAGTGATGGCCGCTCCACTTAAATACCGGGTTCGGAGCCGTGCACTGCGAGTGATTGTCCCTAAAGATGTAAAAGCCAGGTGACGAGAGAATGCGAACCATAGTTCATCTGTCTGACTTGCACTTCGGTCGTGTAAACGCGTTACTGATTGATCCGTTGAAAAAAATCGTCCGGGAAATCGAACCGGACGTCGTTGCAGTCTCCGGCGATCTCACACAACGTGCACGTTCGCACCAATTTCAGCAGGCGCGCTCGTTCCTCGATACTCTGCCAAAACCACAAATCATCGTTCCCGGAAATCATGACATTCCTCTTCATAACGTCTTTGCCCGATTTCTCGAGCCATTAACAAAATACAAGCACTACATCACGACCGATCTGCAGCCGGTTTACGAAGATGAAGAAGTCGCGATCGTAGGGGTGAATACGGCAAGGTCACTGGTCTTTAAGGGAGGACGCATAAACAAAACTCAGGTTGGTCGTTTGCGTGAAAAGTTTTGCTCGTTGGAAGACGAAGTCGTCAAGGTGGTCGTGACTCACCATCCATTTGATCTGCCTGAAGGTCACGACGAGAGCGGTTTGGTGGGCAGAGCAAAGATGGCCATGACGGGACTCGCTGATTGCGGAGCTGATTTGTTTCTTGCCGGCCATTTGCATATCAGCCACACCGGTCATACGAAGAGATATAACATTCGCGGACACTCAGCTCTGGTCGTACAAGCAGGTACAGCCACTTCAACGCGTGAGAGAGGCGAGCCAAATTCTTTCAATCTGCTTCGCATTGCCCACCCGACAATAGTTGTTGAAAAGTTTGCCTGGAGTCCATCGACCACAGCTTTTGCTGTTTCGACTATCGAGCGTTTTCACCATACGGACGATGGATGGACGCGAATCGGGAATTAGTCAAACGTCGACGACAAACCTTCAACGAAAGCGCACACATAAAAAAAGGGACGGTCCCATTACTCGCCAAATCCCTCTAACGAGCCGCGATCCTCATCGGCTTACACTTTGTGATGGTGAATCCACTCCCGAAGAGACCTAAGCGTTGCGGACTGTCCTTCCGTTTTGCTTTGTTCGAGAAGTTGGGCCAAGAGTTGGGTCGTCAGGAGAGGAAAGCTGAGGCTGACCGGCATCTCAACATAAAGGTTCCGCTCCAAACGATAAACGAAGAATTGGTGTTCGTCGTAGCGCCAGAGTTCAGGAACTCCCATTTCAGCGTAGATTGACAGCTTGCTCTTTGAGTCGTCGGCGATATCAATTTCAACTACGATATCAGGCGGAGGACACGCGCGCAGATCGAGGGACTCACTTCCGATTATTTTTGCGGCGTTCTGAACATAAAAGCATGCATCCGGCTCAACACCTCGCGCTAACCATTCTTGTTTGTAGGTGGTGGAACCAAGGCTCTCGATTGGTATGTCCATTTCGTCTGCGATGAGATATACGATACGGGCAATTATTTCCTTAAATCTTTCATGCTTTTGTGAGGGACTCATGACTTCCAACCTTCCACGATCGTAAGTGATTTTGAGGGCAGACGTGGCGCCAAGATCAGTGAGTAATTGATCGTAATCTTCCCAGGAAACATCCGTCAGAATCAGCGTTCCACCAACTGGTAGATGCGAGATCGCGTCAAGATAGTTTAGGGTTTGAGCAGCCATTTGTTAGTTGCGAATAGGTTAAAGCTAACGCGGCTTGAAGGCAACGTAGATCATGTCAAATACTCCATCGGGTGCAGGTGCTACAATCCCCTCTCAAAATTCGACCCCCGTCAGATTGAAAAATAATTCATGTCTTTCCTTCCGAACAACCCGCGCCTGATCGCGTCGCTGAAAAAGACCTTCGCAGATTTGGCGACGGCGCTCGACGTGAGCATTCGTAACGTGTGGCGCGGCGCGGACCGTCCACCTGACGGGAAAATGGTTCTCGCTAATCAACTGCTTTCCGTCGCCAGACAATTCGTAGACGTACGCAACTGCTCAATCGAGGAGAAGCAAAGTTACTTTGAAACCGTTTGTGGCTGGTTCGATCTCGAGTGTGAAGAGAATGCATTTCCTCTTCCCGCGCCGCTGTCGTTCAATCCGAATATTTCTCAACGCTTCGACCGCACGCCGGTTGTTATCTCCTATCTCGAAGAGTACGACCGCAGGTGTGGATTCAATTATGCCGACCGGACGCGCCATGCTCTCTTTCAGTTCGCCAACCTGGTGATCAAATCTGACGGGACGGTGACGTCTTCCGAAGCGGCTGCACTGCTCCAGTTCAAAACGACGCTCTATCCCCACGGTGGCGATCCCAGCGTTGAAGACAACACGCCCAAATCCGGCGAGATCATCGCGACGCCTACGGAAACATCGCCGGTTGAAGACGATGCCTCTCGCCCGTTGGAGGAGTTGCTGAAAGAGCTGGACGGGCTCGTCGGCTTGCATCGCGTCAAGACGGACGTACGCCAACTAATCAATTTTCTCAAGGTGCAAAAAATGCGCGAAGAAAAGGGCATGCTCGCTGCACCTATTTCGCGCCACCTGGTTTTTTATGGAAATCCCGGAACCGGAAAGACGACCATGGCCCGACTACTGGCCCAGGTCTATCGATCCTTACAGATTCTCAGTCGCGGTCATTTGATCGAAAGTGATCGCGGCGATCTCGTCGCCGGCTACGTCGGACAGACGGCGTTAAAGGTTAAAGAAGTCGTGCGTCAGGCTCTCGGTGGCGTGCTCTTTATTGATGAAGCCTATGCACTCAATGGCGAAGGAAGGGGCAATGACTTTGGCCAGGAGGCCGTCGAAACGCTGCTCAAGTTGATGGAAGACCACCGGCATGATTTTGTCGTCATCGTGGCTGGCTACACGGAGAAAATGGAAGAATTCATTTCATCGAATCCTGGCCTTCGCTCTCGTTTCACCAAGTTCCTTCACTTTGAGGATTACACACCGGAACAGTTGATTGAAATCTTCAAAGGCTTTTGTGCCAAGGCGTCCTTCAAGTTGAGTTCAGAGGCCGAACAGAGACTTCTGGAGTTGTTTAAGCTTCTCAGTCTCGCGCGCGATGAGTCGTTCGGCAACGCGCGGACAGCGCGGAATTTGTTTGAGATGACGATCAGTAAACAGGCCAATCGAATTGTGACCCTCCCAAATATCAATGAAGAGGTACTGGCAACGATTGACGAAGCAGACATCCCAACAGTGGAGGAGTTGCGGTCGAGCGGCGTGCGCCTGCCTCCAGAACTTGACGCTTCGAGACCGTAGCAATTCCCAAAGCTCACAATACCATGCGCTTACTGGATAATTGCCAAGGAGGCATTTAGGCATGAACCGAATGTCGTGCTTACTGTTATTTACTCTTCTCATTTGCGGCTCAGTGATTGGCCAGAAAGCAACTCGGCCTCGTGTCCTTGGCGTGGCCCATATGGCGTTGTACGTTAACGATCTGCAAGCAGCGCGCGCGTTTTACAAGGATTTTCTCGGATTCGCTGAACCCTTTGTTTTGAAACGCGACGACGGCTCCGATCGAATAGCGTTTATCAAGATCAACGATGAGCAATACATAGAACTCTTCGCGGAAGCCCCAAAGCAGGACGGCCATCTCAATCACATCGCCTTTTACACTGACTCCGCAGCCGCAATGCGTCAATATCTGGCGACGCGTGGAGTAAAAGTTCCAGATAAAGTTGGCAAGGGTCAGATCGGAAATTTGAACTTCAACATACTCGACCCGGACGGGCACACAGTCGAGATTGTTCAGTATCAACCCGATAGTTGGACGCTACGCGAGAAGAGTAAATTCATGCCTGACACTCGTATCTCGACGCATATCGCCCACATCGGTGTCTTGGTTGGGGCGCTCGATCCAGCCATGAATTTCTATCGAGACATTCTTGGATTTGAGGATTTCTGGAGAGGTGGTCCATCCAGCGATGTGTTGAGTTGGGTCAACATGCGCGTTCCCGATGGTAAAGACTATCTTGAATTCATGCTTTACTCCGCGCCGCCTGACGCCGGACAGATTGGTGTTAAGAATCATATCTGTCTGATCACGCCGGATATAAAGGCGGCCGTAGCGATTCTCGAATCCCACCCTTCGCGAAAGAGCTACAGCAGGCCAATTGAGATAAAGGTTGGCAAGAACGGCAAGCGGCAGGCGAACCTGTTCGATCCTGATGGAACTCGAATCGAACTAATGGAGCCTGATACAGTGGATGGAAAGCCAGTGCCTACATCTAAGGCTCCAGCACCAGTCAGGTAGAGCTATTCTGCTACTTTCCATAACGCTACCTCTCTTTCAGTTGCGCTGAACGGACTCGAGAAAGATCTCCGGCGACCTTCCTGGGCATACCCAGCTCTTTGGCCCATAGCGCATGTTGCTCTTGCAACTCATTCCACAAATCAAGGCCCTTCTGATACCAGACTGCAGCTTCGTCTCCATTTCCCAAATGTGTAAAAGCACCTCCCATATCTGTATAGAGTCGGGCCAAATCGCGACGGTAATCAATTCGTCGCCGATGTGCTGCAACTATTGGTTCGCTGATCATCCGAGCCTCTCGGTAAGCTTCGAGTGCACTCGCGGCGTTACCGCCAGCCGCTATACTTTCACCGGTCAGCATCAGGCTATTCGCGAGGTCGTCAGGATATTCCACATTGGTTTCATCAAGTGCTGTGAGTTGCCGTCTGATACTTACCGTTCTTTCGAGGAGTGCCGAAGCGCCGCGGTAATCGCCCGAAGCGAGCAGGGTTTCGCTAACGTGATGCGAGCAGTCACCTACATCTTTCTTGGCCCGCGCGTTTTGCGAATCCTTCCGGAGAATCTCTTCATACATCTCTAAACCGCGCTCTCCACTTTCAAGTGCCTTCTGATAGTTCTTAACACCGCGAAACGAATCTCCCACATGGTCCAGGGCCGTCGCTTTGATCCGCTGGTAGTCGAGACTCGACGGATCCAGCGCGCACAATTCTTCCGACCGGGCCAACATTGTCAGGTGAGTGTCGAGCGCTTTTTGCCAGTCACCGTTGATGGCATAGGCAAAGCCCAGTCGTTCGAGCGCAACAACGAAGCGAAGCGTCACGTCCTTCTCAGGGAGCGATTCACTTTTCATGCGTTCGGCAATGGACAGCGACTTTTGATACATCGCCAGCGCTTCGTCATAGTTACCTAACTCCGACAGCGCATCCCCGAGAAAAGCTGGCGCTCTGAAGGCGGCTTGAAACGTCGTCAGATCGTGGGAGGTCAGCAAAAGAGCGTCGGTTATTTCCATTGACTCGCGCATACGTTCAGCGGAGACGCCCGGGTTACCAAGCACCTGGTTGATTGGACCAAAGCGCGAAAGCGTAATCGCAAGGCCGAGTCGATAATCCTTATTGTCTGGATCAAGTGCTACGAGACGTCGTCGAATTTCGAGCGACTGTTCGTAAGACTTTAAGGCGCCGGAGGTATCACCCGTGCGTGAAAATCCCGGTCGTCCCTGCACATCGCCAAGTTTCAGATAAGCTGTTGAAAGTTCCCAAAGCAGTTCGCGATCGTTGCCTGCTTCCTGGCTCAAGGTACTCAGATACTCCTGAGCTTTCTGCACTACCATTTGACGCGCCTGAGTTGCGCCGTTCAAGTCGGCGATCGAGTCGTGAAAGTCGAACAGAAAAGAGTTTGTCAGGTTCCGCACTTCCTTGAAGTGTCGCTCCGCTTTGGCTCGTTCGCGCTTGGCTATCGTGGCTTGCCGGGTTGTGATGATGGTTGCCGTGAGCAGAGTGAGTACGACGGCAACGGCTGCAAGCACTCCTGCTTTGTGCCGCTGAACAAATTTTCCCGCTCGATAAGAAAGTGTGTCGGGAGTGGCGGTGACCGGCAACCCTTCCAGATGACGACGAATGTCTTCCGCGAATTCCTGGACCGAGGCGTATCGTCGCTCAGGTTCTTTGCGGAGCGCTTTGAGCACGATGTTATCCAGATCACCGCGCAGAAATTTCGGATTTCGAGTCACCGATGGCGAGCTTGATGTATCACCGGTGGAGTCGTTTGCCTGCTTCTGTGTGGCTGCGAGACTGGGTTTCTCAGGTTCTTCGTGAAGAATTACTTCGACGACTTCTTCTGGTCTGCGACTGCGTAATCGATAAGGGTGATGACCACTCAACAGCTCATACAAAACAACACCCAGGCTGTAGACATCGCTGGCAGTAGTAATCGTAAGGCCACGTAGTTGTTCAGGACTGGCATACTCAGGCGTCATCAACTGCACGACACTGGCAGTTGCCTCGGCGGAATCTTCGTTCCAGCCCGGACTCAGCAGTTTTGCTATTCCGAAGTCGAGTAGTTTGGGAATCCCATCGGTAGTTACAAGTATGTTGCTCGGTTTGATGTCGCGATGCACGACAAGATTTTGATGCGCGTACTGGAGTGCGCCACACACTTCGCGAAATAACACCAGGCGTTCGGCCATTGAGAAGTGTTGGCTGTCGCAGTACTTATTCATCGGTTGGCCTTCGATGTACTCCATTACGAAGTAAGGAAGACCATCGGGAGTTGAGCCTCCTTCGAGTAGTCGAGCGATGTTGGGGTGTTCGAGGTTTGCGAGAATCTGACGCTCCATCGTGAAGCGACGGAGAATCATCTCGGTATCCATTCCGCGATTGACCAGTTTGATGGCTACCTGTTTTTGATACTGATCGTCAGCGCGGACGGCGAGATAAACCGTCCCCATTCCACCATGCCCGAGTTCGCTGATGATTTCGTAAGCGCCGATTCGCTTGCCGATGAATTGCTCAGCTTCTACCTTCGTTTGACCAATTACACCTACATCGACTACGGCCGGTGATCCGAGAAATGCTCCGGCGCCTTCATGAGATGCGAGCAGTTTTTCGATCTGTGAGCGGAGCAACATGTCGTCCCCACAAGTTTCGTTGAGAAACGCAGAGCGATCGACAGGTTCAAGCTCGAGCGCAGCTTGAAAGATGGCTTTTAGTTTTTGCCAGGCTTCGGGCGTCATTACGTCAACCCTAACTCTCTGCGCAAATTCTGGAGGCAGGACAGCATAGCCGCCACGAAATCCTCACGTGTCGGCTCTGCCGCCTGTTGTGAGGATGTGGCTTCGCCCTTCCGTTTCAAGCCTTTTTGGTATTTGGGCTGTGCCCTCCCCCCGGCGAAATCACTCCAGGGCGTAGCCCCAAATCAACAGACCACACTTACGGAAGGGCATAGCCGCATCCTCACAACGGGCGGCTAAGCCGATTCGGGAGACTCATTGAGAAATCTCACCAAAAGAATTTTCAAGATGACAAGGCCTTTCTGCGCAGAGGCCCAACGGCTTGAAGGAGATCTCGCTTCCACTAGTCTACGCGCAATGACTCTACACTTTGGCTCATGATGACGGATCAGCCGGCAATAACTCCGAGCCGTCTTCAGATAGCGCTTGATGAAGCCATGCACGTGCCATTGCCCACTCACGTTTAATCGTTGCTGGTGAGAGATTCATGACTTCGGCGGTTTCTTCAATGGTGAGTCCACCAAAGTAACGCAGTTCGACCACTCGACTTTGATCTGGATCAATTTCCGCCAGCGTATTAAGTGCTTCATCAAGTGCCAACAGTTTTATATTCGGTTCCGTCGAGATGGCTAACGCCTCATCGAGCGACACCTTTTCAAGTGGCCCGCCTCGTTTTTGAGCGGCGTGTTTTCGCGCACTATCAATCAATATGCGTCTCATTGCCTGTGCGGCGATGGCAAAGAAGTGTGCCCGATTTTGCCAATGAGGATCCCTTTGGTCGACGAGTTTTAGATAAGCCTCATGAACCAGGGCCGTGGTTTGGAGTGTATGTCCCGATCGTTCTCGGTAGAGGAAGTGGTGGGCCAGATGTCGGAGTTCGTTGTAGATGAGCGGAAGCAACTGCTCGAGCGCCTGCTGATTGCCATCGCTCCAGTCAGTTAGTAATTGCGTAACGCTGTCTGAATCTAGAGACATCTACTCTTCGGGGCGAGTATAGGGCATTGCAAGTTGAATCAACCATTGTTCCTCGCCCTCGACGCTGGCTCCGTCTGCAGCCTGTCAAGTGGCATGAGGTCAGTACCCTTACGCGGTAGCGTCGGGTCAATTCAAGCATCCATACATCTGGGATACAACGCTCGACCCGACGCTACCGCGTAACGGTACTGACCTCATCCCGCCTGAGCCACTTTCCCAATCTCTTGCGCGTAGTTCGATGGACAAAGGTAAATCGAAATTGGTGAGGTGCAAGGAAAGAACATGAACAACCTAATCAACAAAAGTCGAGCATCGCGTCTGAGATGGTTCTTAAGTAGCCAATTGGTCTTCTGGTATTTGGTCCTGTCGCTGCCTGTAATGGCTGCAACTTTTACGCAAAAGCAGAAGATTACTTCTACACCCAGAGGCGTGGGCGCACAGTTTGGGAACGCAATCGCTCTCGATGGAAACACCATGGTGGTAGGAGCGCGATTCGACGGCACAACTGCCAGTCAGGCCGGCGCTGCATTTGTTTATGTTCTTAATGCCGGCACCTGGACGCAGCAGGCAAAACTGCTCGCCAGTGATGGCGCGACCGCCGACAAGTTTGGTTATTCAGTGGCGATTAGCGGTGACACGATCGTAGTCGGTGCCTTTAATGACGACTCACCTTTATCAAACGCAGGATCAGCCTATGTCTTCGTTCGCAGCGGCACGACCTGGACACAACAACAGAAGCTGACAGCAAGCGATGCCGCTGCCGATCAGGAGTTTGGCAACGCTGTAGCAATCAACGGCGATACAGTTTTCGTCGGTGAGCATTTCGCTGACCTTCCTGGCAATTCGGAAGCAGGTGCGGTCTACATTTACACGCGCAGCGGAATTGCGTGGACCCAGGTACAGAAAATAATTCCAGCC
>QHXL01000364.1 GCA_003222935.1 Acidobacteriota bacterium | reverse complement strand
TGCGAGAGATTAAAGGGCTGTTGCCGGCTTAATCTCACTGGGTAATTCCCTCCGATTCAACGGCTCGTATCGACCTAAGCGTTATCATTTGTGATACACCTTGGGGTGTGAGGGACCAGAATAAGTCGGCACCACCGGCGATTGTTCTTGAATATTCGACTTTAATTAAACCCAGCGCTTCGAACTGGATTCGGATGGTGTGATATATATCACCGTCGATTGATGGGTTGAAGCACGACGATGATTGTTTTTCGCAGAAATACTCTGCCAATGTTTTCTTAAGACTGTCGTCGCTCGGCGGTTTGACTAGAAAAGGGGGCGATCATCGCGAATAATTCCCTCCAGGTCGTCTCATATTCCCATCGTAGCCGCCCCGACAGCGGGCTGGTATAACCAAAGATCGTAACAGAGTCCTCTAGAGGCGCGAGATTTGGTACGGTTACCGTCGCTGATTGGAGCGATCGACTGAGTTGCTGCTCCAATTCCTCATTCCTCTTTCGCAACTCATTGATATCGCTAAGTAGCTCTGTGTTGCCAGCTTTATCTGCTCGGATCCATCCTACCGCGGGATAAGTCTTAATTGTTTTCGACAAGCTCAACGCGACGGGACCAGGCAGTTCACCTGCGGTACTCCAAAACTTAACCAGGCGATTCGCAGCCACCTTTTCCCTAAACGCAGTAAGTCTTTAACTCAACTCTGGATCACCTTCGGATTTCCCTAACGGAATCTCATCAGGATTGGAATGAAGTAACGCGACGACCTTCATTCCCCGTTGAATCGCATAGTCATATTCTTTTTCGGTGTAACTAATACCGTCAGAGGTTGTCGATCCGTATCGTCCACCAATAATCAAAAGGTAATCGCAGTCGTCTATCACTCTTTTAATGAAGTGCCACTGTTCTTCGTCCGCAGCCGGAAACAGTTCCATACCGGATGGAATGCAATCCATTTCCATCAAAGCTTGGATTACTCTTTGTCTCTCCTCGCGCAGATCGGCGTAGGTGGAGCTGACAAACACTTGATAACGCTTTTCCATGTATTCTCAGCTTTCCGGGGCGCGGCTATCTTCTAAGCCAATTCCTTCCTCAAAATCTCATCAACAACCTTCGGCACCGGCTGATGAAGGGCGGCCGCTTGCTCTCGCAACTTCTTAAAGAGATCTTCCGCGATCTCCACCTCGAATACGCGCTCGGTGATTTCGATCGTGTGATCAGCGGGCTCCAGATACTGTTCGTAATCCGTCAAATCATGCGTGTCCCAAAATTCACCGGCCGCTTCTTCGCTCTCAAACGACTCAGGTAACGGGTCAATGGCCTTATCCGTGCTTTTCATAGAACTTCCTTTCGAAATTGCTCACCGGAAAGTTTCCGAATGTAGAAGACGATCAAATACCGCCCGGCCTCTGTCTGACCAAGAGCTGCATACAGGTTTTCGCCTGGCAGGTGTCCACGGGCCACTTTACGAATATGCGGATCTCCGTTCAGAACTTGTTCAGCCTCAAAAACTGAGACACCGTGTTTCTGTTCCAGCTTCTCAATGAACTGGTCTTTCCAAATGATTCTGCGAATGACCACAGGTGCAGATCATATCACTCCGCGTCCGGTAGGAATAGATTCACATTAAGGACTTCAATCGTCGCCGCTTTTGACTTCGCGCCGTCAACAAACTGCTTCGACATCTTCAGATAATCAGCCTGCTTCGGCGCATATTCGGCTGAATCGGACGCGAGTTCCTTGTCGTTCTCGCCGATCCAGCGAATCATTTTGTCTTCTTTAAAGTAAAAGCGCTTCTCGATCTTGCTGACGACTTTGCCGGACAGAGGCTTGTCGTATCGATTCTCTGTTTGCAGCTCAAAGATTAGTTGACCGTTCCAGAAGTAATATTCCTCGAGCGATCTTCCGGTCTCGCCAAAGAAGTTCGCCACCATTTTCATTACTGATGGACCATGGAAGTAGGCCACGAGTTCGCCGCCCTCAGCCGAGAAGCCCGAGAGGTTCTTTTTAACGCGCCGATAGCGCGCCACATTCTGGTTGATGCTGGCGTAGTGCTGGCGAATCGCCTCGATTGCATCATTGGATGAGGACTTACAGCCGTTACGTTTCCGAGGGTGGTCAAGATCAGGACGAAGATCGCGAATGTTGTTCTCATCCTGGGGGTTACCTTTCGGGAAGTGTCAAAAGCCCGACCGTGAGGGAGGGCCACTTCCGCTACTTGCCCTCCCTGACGGTCGGGCTTCTGATACTGCCAACACCCAACTCTGTCAGCGTTGATTGTACAAATCCATCACCCACGTCGGCGGATCCGGATCGGCGCGAAAGCTGAGATTCAGGTTCTTACTTGCCGACCAGCGCATGAACCACGTGGGGCCCATCTTGCCCACCCAGGTGTCGCGGGTCTGGTAGGCCGGATCGGCCATCGCCTGATCCAAACTCACGAAGCGGTAACCGCGCGCCTCACAGCGCGTCAGTAATTCGTCCAGCGCCTCGGCGTTGAGGTCGTTTGCATGAATCAAGAGTATCTGCGGAATCTCGCGCCCAAACATCTGTGGGGAAATGTTCTCAGCAAATTGCGTGGCCGCCATCGAAAAGTCCAGATAAGCATCGCGCAACCGTTTTGCGAGCGCCAGGTCATTCTGGTGGCGCGCCTGGGCGTAGGGCACGTTGAAGATGAAATCGGAATTTTCGATGGTGTGGGGCGTAACTTTGTAGCCGCGCGCGGCGAGGAACTGCTCGATTGCTGCTTTCTTCTCGGGCGTGTCTCCCGTGTGCGTCATCGGATGGCGAAAGTAAAGTTGATAGGGACCCCGCGCTTTCATCAACTCACGCGTGACCACATCACCTTTGGTGATTTCCTCCTCGAACTGCTCGACCGTAAGTTGGTTAAGGTCCCGATGCGAGTAGGTGTGATTGCCCAGCACGGCCCCCAATCCGACCCACTGTTTCAGCAAGGCGATCCGGGCGTCGCGTTCCGCAGCCGGTTCCAACTGTGACTCGTTAACGAAGCCCACGACGGGCGCCTTGTGCTTCGCAAGCACTCGCAGGATCTCCTTCGTGGCCCGTTGCGCGTTCGGGAGATACGGCGCGTCGATCGTTATGTAAGGCAGGTCATCGATCGTCACCGCCATAGTTCTTTGCGCCCTGCTGGTTTGCGCACAGACACTGCTGCAAAGAAGGAACACGACGACCATGAGCGTGGACTTCATACAAATATTTCTCCTGGCGCCGATTTATTTAATGTCATTCTCGCGATAGAAAACATTCAGCCACTTCCCTTTGCGTCTGGCCCAGGCCGAGGTGACCGTGACGTGAATCGTGCTGACTTCGCCCTGCTTGATGTCGTGGGCCATTGTCTGGCTTTCCGAGCCGTGAGCCACCGCCTCATACACGACGATGGCTGCATCCCGGTTTAAGAGCCTCACGTGAAAACTGCTTAGTGAGTAATCTACCAGGTTGACGCCACGGACGTACTTATCCAGTAACTCTTGTTTTCCGACGGTCTGTCCGTTTGAAAAAACGTCGTAGAAGTCAGGAGCCAGAAAGCTCGAAAACTTCTTGTAGTCTTTTTGCTTGACCGCTTCCCAGGACTGGTGCTCATACCGGATCAATGTCTTCTCGGCTCGGCTCGTTCGCCGGAGTGGGGACTGCGCCGGCACAGCGGTAACACCCAGCGTCGAGAACAGCAAGCTGAGACTCAGGAGGATTTTCATCGGCCGCTTTTCTATCAGACGACGCCTCAGCTTTCAATCAAAGCCTGCACCCAAACCTCAACTGAAAGTTATCGGAAAAGGCAGGAAGCACAGTACAAAGACTATCAGCGTCACGATGGCGATGATAATGCGCGGCAATCCGAGCGGTTCCATCCGCTGCGGCTGCGGATGTCCGACGCGCAGCATCACCAGCAACAGAA
>QHXL01000363.1 GCA_003222935.1 Acidobacteriota bacterium | reverse complement strand
CTTCAGTCCCACGCTGAAGAACTCACAAACTTCGACATTCCACCTGAAGGCACCAGCGATGCACTCGTTCGGGTAACTCGTACCGCCGCCCTCCGCCGCCGAGCACGCTAAGTAAATGTCCGACGAACTTCAGTTTGTCGTTCTCTGACCGCGAAGCGGTTGCGTCCCAGAGCCCAGGGTTGTCGCGCTTTGGCGGCTACCCTGGGAATAGACGGAGGTCGATTTTCAACCTCGAAGAGGTTGCGACCGTTGCTGTTTTGACTCGGAGAATGGACAAATCGTTAGCGTAGGCGCAACCCCGTTGGGGTTGGATTATTTGGACCGTACTGCCCCAGGGTAGCCGCCAAAGCCCGGCAACCCTGGGCTTTGAGTCGCAACCGCGTTGCGGTTGAAAGACTTGATCAGAACTTCCTAAAGTCGGACCGCCTCTACGCCAATTCACTCCAGCGATTGAGAGCGTCAGCGAGTCTTGCAGTTAGTCTTTCGCGTTCCTCGTACAGTTTATGCACCAGACCCGCATCGCTTGAGTTAGCTGCCAACTCAACTTCGATCTCTTTCTGTCGTTGTTCGCCTTCGTGAATCTCAATTTCAAGTGCTGCTAATTCCTTCTCTTCTTTGAAAGTCAATTTGCGTTTGGCGGGTGGCGTCGTGGTTACCTGAGGAGCAGGTTTTTCTTTCAGGACCGGTCTTGCAATCTCGACGCGATCAGCTACCTGGGCTTCGATGAAGTTCGAATAGTTGCCGGGGTATTGTCCGATGTGCCCATCCGACTCAAGGCGGAAGATGTGCTCCACGGTTCGGTCGAGAAAATATCGATCGTGACTAACAACAATGACGCAACCTGCAAAATCGTCCAGGTACCTCTCCAGCGTAATGAGCGTTTGAATGTCGAGATCGTTTGTCGGTTCGTCCAGTAACAAAACATTCGGTGCACCCATCAAGACCCGCAGCAGATAAAGTCGTCTTTGCTCACCTCCCGACAACAAACCAATCGGCGAATACTGCATTGCTCCGCTGAAAAGAAATTTCTCCAACATCTGACTAGCTGTTATGAGGACACCGTCGGAGTTTTCTATTCGTTCCGCAACTGACTTGATGTAGTCAATCACACGCTCATTTGCCGGTAAGGAACGATTCTCCTGGTCGTAATAGCCAAGTCGCACGGTTTGACCAACCTCTACTGATCCATGGTCCGGCAAGAGACGTCCACTGATGATCTCGAGCAAAGTAGTTTTGCCAGCGCCATTCGGACCAATTACCCCGATCCGATCAGCGGGCTTGAGAATGTAACTGAATCCTGCGATCAGGTTTTTCCCGCCATACGCTTTGGAGATTTCATGAAGCTCCAAGACTTTCTTTCCCATTCGACTCGAAGCAACCGAGATATCGAGCTCGGCGCGGGCAACTTCTTTTGGTTGGGCCATCAACTCGGCAGCCTTGTCTAGACGCGCTTTAGACTTGCGTGTCCTCGCTTTTGCACCACGTCTCAACCATGCCAACTCGCGACGAATCAGCATTTCACGCTTCTGACCTTCGACTGCGCGATTCAGTTCCTGTTCTTCCTTCTTCTCCAGGTAGTAAGAATAGTTTCCGTCGAACATCTGAACCTGACCGCGATCTATTTCCATGATTCGTCCTGTTACACGATCCAGGAAATAGCGATCATGAGTGATGAGCAGCAGCGCACCCCGATACCGAGCCAGGTATGTTTCCAACCAGGTTATCGTTTCTGCATCAAGGTGGTTGGTGGGTTCATCGAGGATAAGAAGATCGGGTGTCTGGATCAGTGCATGGGCCAGCGCAACTCGTTTTCGTTGACCACCGGAAAGCGTACCCATTAGAGCACTCATGTCGTTCACGCCGAGTTTGCTCAGGACGGTACGGGCATTTGTCTCCAACTCCCACGCGCCTGTTGCCTCTAACTCATGGGCCAGCTCAGACACGCGTTCCAAACGCCGTGGATTGTTACTTTCGAGTTCGAGTTCATGACAAGCGTGCTCGTAATCGGTTAGCAGCTTCATCCGCGCATCGCTCGCGGCGAACACCGCGTCGAGCACTGGCTGATCAGGATCAAACGGAGGATTTTGTGGCAGATAACCAATCGATACCCCGGTAGCAAAAACAATCCGGCCAGAGTCGGGTTGTGTTTGACCTGCTATCAATCGCAGGAGGGTTGTTTTTCCGGAACCATTTACACCGACAACGCCCACCCGGTCTTCGGAGTCGAGACCGAGAGTAACACCCTGGAAGAGTGGCGTGAGGCCGTAGGACTTGCTGAGTAACTCAATAGAAAGAAGGTGCATCGGAGCTTGAGCCGCAGAGTAACGCAAATAGACACAGATCAGAAACCTTGGAGTGCGGGGACTTGTCACCGCTTTGGTAAAGTTACTCGTCGTCAATGGACTTCTTTAACAAAGCGGTGACAAGTCCCCGCACTCCAAAGTGATTGCCTTTTAGGTGTCCCATCTACTTGTCCACTTTTTCCCGAAGTGCTAGAGTCGCGCGCGTAAACAGCTTCGCTTACTCACACTGCTAGCGAAGTTAAAACAGCACAACTAAGTCTCAATTTGAGCGGCAACCTCATGATGTGCGCCGCAGGAGTATCCTCATGAAAAGACTTTCCTCACGACTCGTGTCTACACTTCTCTTTGCAACACTCAGCAGTTTTCAAATCGCAAACTCGCAGGACCTCGACACGGTAACTATCTCAGGTCAGGTAACTGATCAAAACGGCGCCGTTATTCCAGCCGCCGTAGTCGAACTCACTTTCTTAAAGACCGGATTGAAGCGAAATAGCACCAGCAATGCTGATGGTCGCTACCGGCTCATTCAACTGGAACCGGGGCTCTACACTGTTCGCATCACTTTCGCAGGGTTTGCTTCATACGAACTGAAAGAGATCGCCACACTCGCAGGCCAAAGCCTTCAACTCGATATCCGATTAACTCCGGCTGCGCTGAAGACCGAAACAGTGGTGGTGGCTGCGGGGGACACGCTCCCGGTCGACACACGTCGTACTGTCGTTGGCGGTACGCTCAGCTCAAGAGAAGCGCTATTGCTCCCACTACCGTCGCGTTCAGTACTCGATCTAATTTTCACTTTTCCAGGCATCATTGAAGAGCCGCTTTCTACTCGGGACCTGGCTGAAGATCGTAACGTCGTCAACAACAATACACCTGAAGAGGCAGGAGTGTTTTCACTGGCAGGAGCCCCCGCTTATTCCAACAACCTCACGATCGACGGCCTCGATAACAACGACGATCGCTCCGCTCGTGAACGTTTTCAGCCACCACTCGAAGCCGTAGAAGAAGTTCAGGTAATCACCAACCAGTTTTCCGCCGAGTATGGACGCGCGTCTGGCGGTCGCGTGAATCTTCGCACTCGCAGTGGCTCAACCGAATTTCGCGGTCGCGGCTTCTATTTTTTTCGCGATGAAGCTCTCGACGCGAACACTTACCGAAACAACTCGCTTGGTCTGTCTCGTCTGCCACTACAGGAACATGTAGGTGGTTTCACCTTTAGTGGTCCAATAAGAGCCTCAAGTACTTTCTTTATCGCCTATGAAAGAACAAAGGTGCTGGACAGTGCTTTGATCGACACACTGTTACCGGTGAGGCAGAACTCGTCGTTCCCCCTCCCATTGCCGACAAATCTGAGCCGCGCGCGACTTGAAGATGCCAAAGAGCCCACGCTTGCAGCCGAGGTCGCACCATTCATCGCTTCGATCAACACGCCATCGAAGACGACGAATTTCACAGCGCGTCTGGACCAGCAGTTTACTGACATGCATAACTTGTCAGTCGTCTACCAGAGCGGACGACTTAACAACCTGCGGCAGTTCGGAGGCGGGAATAGGCTGGCTGAAGCGCTGCAGGCAAAAAAGCGGAACTCGGACGCTATCTCGATTTCTGACAACTACGTCGTCTCATCCA
>QHXL01000362.1 GCA_003222935.1 Acidobacteriota bacterium | reverse complement strand
AGCGAGCAGTTTGCAACAGTCGACACCGCTTAGAGGAACGACTGTGTAGTTGGCTATTGATGGTGGATGATCGGGCCCAAGTATCGGAGTTACCTTTGACTCACGAAGCAATTTCACAGCACCTGGGAACACGAAGAGCAGGAGTCACAAACTTCTGCAATGTCCTGAGAGATAACAACGTCATCGCCTACCAGCGCGGAGTGATTACGATTCTGGATCGGGCGACTCTGGAAGAAGCTGCCTGCGAGTGTTATAGCAGAGTTCAGGGGGGGGGGAAGATAAACTTCAGTTTGTAGTGACTCGGAAAAGTTTACCAGTAGCACAACGGGCAGGCGTAACAGAGATCATTTTCCAGATCTCATTTGACATTTTTCAGTTATCAATTGATAGCAACGAGCTTGGTTTTGGGCTTAGGTGTTCTTGTTTCCAAGATCTGTTTCGAAGGCCAAAGACGCCAATCGGACCTCACGAATGGCTAACTGAAAAATGTCAAATGACATCTGAAAAATGATTCCCACCGAGAGTCCTGGCTTAGCGGCGCAGGGCGTCACGACAAGCTGAAGAGGCTCTTGCAAAAGTCAGGATGTCAGCAGAAACAAGGACCTGAATTTTGTGCAAGTTGGGAAGGGCGGTTTACCCCCGCTGGCCTAACTAAAGAGCTGCATCGTGGTTCTTTTAGCCAGGCCAGCGGGGGTAAACCGCCCTTCCCAACTTGCGCTAGATTCAATTTCTTTTTTCGCTGGTCCTGACTTTTTGCAAGAGGCTCTGAGCATGTCGGACATTAGCTGTTGTCCAACCAGCCTTGCAGCACTGCATAACGAACAATATCAATTCTGCTCGATATTCCGAGTTTCTTCATTCCGTTTGCCTTGTGTGTCTCCACCGTCTTAACGCTCAAATCGAGACGTGTAGCAATCTCTTTATTGCTGTGCCCCCACGAAATCAAACGCAACACTTCGGTCTCTCGATCAGTCAGGGACGCATTAACATCAGGAGAACCAGCTGCGCGACCAACGTAGCTTCCCATCATTTTCCCGGCTACCGCCGAGTCGAGGTACTTGCCGCCATTCGCAACAGCCCGGATAGCGTGCAGCAATTCCGCTGGAGGGCTCTGCTTCAGGATGTATCCGGACGCACCAGCTCTTAGCATTTGCTGAAGGTAACCGTCTTCCTGGTGGCGCGTGAGCGCCAACACATGTGCGTCCGGACAGCACTCCTTCAAAAGTGCCGTTGCCTTTAGTCCATTCAAACCCGGCAAAGAAATATCCATCAATACGATGTCGGGTTCCAGCTGTTGGGCCAGCGACATCGCCGATCGACCGTCGCCAGTATCTGCCACAACCTCCATGTCAGGTTGAGCGCTGATGATCAGCTTCAATCCCTCGCGTACTGTTGCGTGATCCTCGACAATTAGTATTCGGATCGTTTTCATTCTTTCGGTATCTCGATCGGCACACGCACAAAAATCGTGGTGCCCTTGCCAGGAGTAAACTCAATGTCGAACTTCCCGGCGACCAGAGCAATACGCTCGCGCATACTGGTCATACCCATGGTGTGGTAATTCTGAGGCGGCTCACTCAATCCGACGCCATTGTCTTCAATTATCAGCACTGCATCCCGCCCTCGTTTTTCTAATAACACCTCTACCTGAGACGCCTTTGAATGCTTGGCAACATTATTTAAGGCTTCTTGTGTGACTCGATAAAGATGGTTCTCAAGTTCGGGTAACAATCGCTCGGTCTCAAATCCGTCCGAGTGAAACTGTCCGACGATATTGAAATGTTCTGACCACCTTCGAACATAGACCCGAAGCGCGTCTGAAAGGCCGAGGTCATCAAGCGCAAGTGGTCTTAACTCCCACGCGAGGAAATCGATGTCTGAATCAAGTTGTTCAGTTATCGCAAGGAGCGCATCGATGTCCGGTCCCAGGTCCTCACGCCTTTCAGACTCTCCTTTTAAAGTTTCGAGCGTTAATCGCAAAGCAGTTAATTGCTGACCAAGTTGATCATGAAGATCGCGAGCCAACCGACGTCTTTCCGCTTCCTGCGCCCTTACCAGCTGGGCCAGAAGCCGGTGGCGAACCTCCTCACTTTGCCGGCGCTCTTCCACCTCGGAAAATAACGCAACGTTAGCAGTGCGTAGCTCCGAGGTGCGTTCGTCGACCCTGATTTCGATCTCGCCTCGCGCCGTTTCGAGGTCAGTTGCCGCGTTTTTGATGGGTGTAATATCCAGTACCGTTAGAACAATGCCATCAATGAGATCATCTGAAGTTCGGTAAGGCAAAATCCGCATCATGTACCAACGATGGTCCACTGTCTCAACTTCGCGCTCAACTTTATGCAAGGTTGACGTCACATCATCGAGGTCTGATTCCAGACCCTCATATAAAAACTTGTGAGTAATGTGCAGCAAAGGGCGGTTGATATCTGACGGGATCAGATTGAAAGTGTCGCGCGCGCGCGGGGTAAAAAGTTTCACTCGTTGACCGCGGTCCAGGAAGATGGTCCCGATGTCAGTCGAGTTCATCAGGTTGGTAAAGTCGTTATTCGACTGACTGAGTTCTTCAATCTTGATCTTCAACTCCTGGTTAACAGTGGTCAGTTCCTCGTTGATTGATTGCAACTCCTCCTTACTTGTTTCCAATTCCTCGGCAGCCGAACGCAACTCTTCGTTCATCGCCTGCAATTCTTCATTTGAGGCGCGTAACTCCTCCTGCTGGACTTCATATTGCTCAACTGTTGCCCTGAGCTGTGACTTCGAATGAATCAGTTCGTCCTCGAGCTGTTTCGCGATTGGCACACCGCTCGCGGTCTCCGGGGGCGGCTTTTTAAAGGGCTGCCGGGTTGGTCCGTCTTCTGCAAAAGCAACAAGAAGAAAGCCTTTTGTACCGTCGCCTTCGCGAAAAACTGTACGGATGTTTAGACGAACGTTTCTGACTCCATCGTCAGTCTGGACTTTTAGGGGATGTGTTTCGACAGGTTGGCGGTTCTGGACCGCCTGGTAAAGAGCGGTGCGTAGATCGATTCTGAGTTCAGGCCGAATTAGCTTCAGGAGGTTATTGGTTGGTTCACCACCAGTTATTTGCAGGTACGCCCCTGCGTGATCTGACAAATGAACAATTTCGTATTCTTCGTTAATAACCACACTTGGTGGCGCGATCTCTTCGAGAAGCCGTTGATGCAGATCGACATACTCCAGTCTTTCGATCGCTTTTAGTTCCTGAAATGTTTTTTGCCTGTCGAATAGATTTGTCGGCGGAGGTCTCAGACTAATGTCCGGAACAGGGAAAACAGGCCGCGTGGGCACAGGTCGACTTTGAAAAACATGATGTTCCTTGTCGACCGTTGTGAAGAAATCGCTCGCGACTTCGACTGATTCCGATGAACCAAGAAAGAGATAACCGCCGGAATTAAGTGCGAAGTGTATTGTCTCCAGTATTCGAGACTGTGCAGACCGGTTGAGGTAAATAAGAACGTTCCGGCACGTTATGAGGTCGAGACGTGAAAAAGGTGGATCTTTAATAATGTTGTGTTCAGCAAAGAGTATCTGTTCGCGAATCTCTCTCCTTATTCGATAGCCGTCGTACTCTCTTAAGAAGAAGCGTTGGAGCCTTTCCGCGGTTAAGTCAGCAACTTCCGCCTCCGAGTAAAAACCTTCACGAGCGACGGCAACGGCATCGGCATCCAAATCGCTTGCGAATACCTGTAACTTTAGAGGACGCGGCATCGGCGATAGAGTTTCGTTCAGCATCATTGCAATCGAATAAGCTTCTTCTCCAGTGGCACAGCCTGCGATCCAGACTCGAACTGCGTCGTCCTCGCGCTTGTTTTTAACGATTTCCGGAATGATTCTTTGTCCGATAACCTCCATCGATTCCTGATCTCGAAAAAAGTTTGTAACGCTGATGAGCAAATCCTTCATCAGCGCCTTTGGCTCGCGTAAGTCTTCTTTTAAG
>QHXL01000361.1:2399-4683 GCA_003222935.1 Acidobacteriota bacterium | reverse complement strand
CGCTAGCGACTGTATAGACGACCCATTGACCGTTGGGAGACAACTGAACATCAGACACGTTTGCCACGCGCAAAATGTCTTGTGGTGACATTTGTCTACGCGGCTGAGAGTCTGTGGTCAGCAGGCAGGCAAGTAAGAGGCTGGCGATTGCGATCGATTTGATCATCGCATTTTAATGTCCGATATGCTCTAGCTTGTCGTGAATCGCATAAGTATGGGATCGGACTTGTAATGTCCGACGAACTTCAGTTTGCCGATCCTTCGCCGGTTTGGATCACGACAAGCTAAAGCATATCGGACATTGGATTGGTTAGGGTTTCTTCGGGGCAGCAGCGGGCACTTCAACTTTTATACTGTTGCGCACTAAATCCCACGCAGTCGCAAACTGCTTGAGTTCTTTGTCTGGCCCAAAGTAAGTCAACACAACGACACGACTCCCAACAATGGCCCAGTAAATCTTCGCCGCACCTGCTTCACCACCAAGATTAGCGGTGATCACCACTCCGTCAGCCTTAATTCCCCCGATGTCACTGTTGTCGGGTGCCTCCGTAGGCTTTGCACCCATCGCGACAAACTGCTTACCCATTCCAGCAATGTATGGATCGATAAAAGCCTTCTTTGCATCTGGCAACTTCTCGGGAGTTACGCGTCCGCGATGAACAAACACCCGTATCTGAACATCGTTGTTCGCTCGAGCCATCGCCAACTGTTGCGCGTCCTTATTACTGTCGTCTGTTAGCGTCCAGCCTGCGGGGTAATCGAAAGTGACCCCGTCTTTGACATATTGCTTGTCAGTGCCTGCGGTTTGAGCCGACACCCCCACAGCGGCGAGAACGATCAGTAGAGAAAGGGTTAAGAAGTTTTGCACTCGGTTCATGCGGAGCCTCCGGACAACGGATTTGATCTTGGTACTGTGTCGTGAACGGGAGAGTTCTTCTTATAAACGGAAGTAGGCAGAAAATGGAAGTCCAGATGGCGTAGGTAACACAGACTGAAGTCTGTGCTACTCGCTCAACAGTCGGAGCTGTTCATTAATTAATTCCCAAACTTGTCGGACGTGTTTTTCTGTAGTTCGAATGTTACCGATCGACAATCTTAGCGTCAGCTTGTCGTTTAATTTGGTATGCGAAAAGAGAGCCTTACCCGTCGCGTTCACGCCATGCATGATCGCCTCGTTCAAAATATCAAGACGCTTCGCGCGCACCTCATCGGTTTCACCTTCCCGTTGCGGACAAGCCCGGAAACACACCAGGGCGAGCGGCGTCGGAGCTAACAACTCCCAATCGGGTGATTCTTCAACCCATGAGACGAAAAGCTGTGCCAGTCGACAATGCTCGCGGATTCTCGCGGCTAAACCTTCATGACCAAAGTAACGAATGATCATCCAAAGCTTCAGCGCGCGAAAACGTCGACCAAGTTGAATTCCGTAATCTGATCCACTGCGAACTTTCTCTTGCTCAGGGGTTCGCAAATACTCTGGCACCAGCGAGAACGCGCGCCCGAGCAAATCCATGTGCCGCGTGTAAAGCACGGAGAGATCGAACGGCGTGAATAACCATTTATGAGGATTCATAACGAGCGAGTCTGCGCGTTCACATCCCGCGAGTATGTGGCGTAGTTCAGGTACGACAGCTGCCGAGCCTGCATAGGCGGCGTCGACGTGTAGCCACATCACATGTTCCTCACTGATCGGAACAATCTCGGACACCGGATCGATGCTCGACGTAGAAGTGGTTCCCACTGTCGCAACTATACAAAAGGGAAGATAACCATTTCGCTTGTCTTCTTCGATTGCGGCAGCAAGAACTTTGGCATCCATACGAAAGTCTTTGTCCGTAGGAATTTTTCGCATGCCCCGCTGACCAAGCCCCAGAGTAATGATTGCTTTTTCAATCGACGAATGCGCGTGTTCGGAA
This sequence comes from Acidobacteriota bacterium, assembly GCA_003222935.1. Taxonomy (GTDB): domain Bacteria; phylum Acidobacteriota; class Blastocatellia; order Pyrinomonadales; family Pyrinomonadaceae; genus PSRF01. Next base: position 2,767 of record QHXL01000361.1, on the reverse strand, counting down.
ACGTAGACACGAAGTAAAGGCAGGTCAGTGCGACCACTCATCCCCTCTTCGCGAATGCGCTGTTCGACACCTTCGCGCGCTGCTGCGATCGCATGCATGCTTGATACGGAGGCAGTGTCGTAGATGATCCCGGTCATGCCAGGGTCGAGACCGAGCATCTGTCGTAACCAATCGAGCGCTACTTCTTCGAGTTCAGTTGAAGCGGGCGAAGTGCGCCACAGCATCGCTTTGTTATCGAAGGCGGCGCCAAGTAGTTCACCAAAGATACCGGGAGCTGACGTGGACGTTGCGAAGTACGCAAAGAAAGAAGGGTGGGACCAGTGTGTTAAGGCAGGAACAATAAGTCGATCGATGTCGCTGAGGATCTG
>QHXL01000361.1:1848-2329 GCA_003222935.1 Acidobacteriota bacterium | reverse complement strand
TCCTCAATACGATCGAAGTAGTCGGCGATCCAGTCGATAAGTTGATGACCAAAGCGACGAAACTCTTCCTTGCTCATGTCGCCCAATGCGGGCGCTGTGGATGGGGTGCTCACGGTCGAATATCTTACCTTGTCGCAAACCTAAACAGTGAACGCAGCTGCTGGGACCGCACGCGTCCCCGCGTGCCCGCTTCGAAGCCTAGTGCTTGGTAGCTAACGCGTGCACGCGGGGACGCGTGCGCTCCCAGCACCTGCGTTCACTGTTGTGCCATGGAAGTTACTAAAGGGAGTGGCCTACCACTAATGAACTTCGAATGAGGCGGAGCGTGTAACGGTGGAGCGCTTGCGATTTGTATCCTCAACTGCGATTTCGAGGCGATAACTTCCCCGAGGTAGATCGGGCAATGAAATCATTCCGCCAATCGTAATAGGTGATCCGGAAGTCCCGTTAACTAGACGACTAGAAGCACTCGTAACTGTAG
>QHXL01000361.1:0-1833 GCA_003222935.1 Acidobacteriota bacterium | reverse complement strand
AACTGTAGCTGCACCTGGGGACTATTCGATCCTTTGCCGGAAGCGTTGTAGACCAGGCACTGATAACTCAACTGGCTACGAGATCCAAAATGCCGTTCAGCCAATGACGCTACATCCAGGCCAGTTCCACCCGACTTCGACACGATCAAGCTTGAAGCAACCAAGTTGTCACTTAAAGGATTCGCCACTTCAATGAATCTCGAAGTCGAACCAGTTAACCCGGTTTCAGGTTCAGTCACAGCAACGGCAACTCTGTAGTAACCGGGTCGCGCATCTTCCACGGCTGTCACGGAAGTAATTCCCTCCTGACGCTGCTCCTCGGAAATATCAGGGCCAGACTTTATCGATATCTGACTTGTCTCTTCCTTCAACGTATTACCGTCCGGACCTGTTACGCGCACTGCCATGTTCAGCACCGGGACCTTTGCTGTGAACTCAATTCCTTTGAGATCAATGTGAACAAGTGAAAGCAGTCGCGACTTTCGTCCATCAGGTGAAATGTAAAGCGGGGTGAGATCGACTTTGATATCGCCATTCGCGACCGGCAAGTTGAGCGCGGCTTCAGGAGTGTTGACCAACCTGGTTGCGATCTTCGCGTAAGCACTTGAACGCGTTTGAACCTTCAGTCCTGGTCGCTTCACATTTACTTTGATCTTATGTGGTCTCTCGACTGCATCGGTGCCGGGATTGTATCCAAGCAGGTAATACCCGCGATTCTCTTCCAGCACTTCGGCAAAACCAACCCGGGCATCATTGGTACTGTAAATAGCGCGCCCGCCGGTTTCTTTTGCCAGATAGACCATGCTGTCGACGTCCTGCAAACCTTGAATCATTCCCAGAGGGTTTACTGCTCCGGGCCCTGCACCGCGACTCCCGGCCATCGAAACGCCACCGAGGTTTCCAATTCCGCTCGGACTCATCGTGTAAATAGTCACCTGCGATCGATTCGCTTTCGCCGCCACTTCCTGCATCTTCAATCTAACAACGTCTGACCCAGGTAGACGTGGATCAGAGACCATTCCTCGAGATAGCAACGACACTATTTTCCGTCCGGGTAGTTGCGACAGCTGATCAATTACATTGCTGAGAGTTTCGATTACTGAAAGGTTCTGCTTGATCAAAACCTGCAATCCTGCGTCGCCGTTGACACTCGTCAGTCGGATTACCTGCTTTTTGTCACTCGCAGCATTTTCGCGAATGTTAGCTATAGCCGCGTGTAACAGCTCGCGATCATTGGTAAAACTTTTCAAGACTCCAATGTTTACTTCTGTGTCGGAGATTGCCACCAGATCATTTGGCGACAGCTGAGTATCAACAAACCAGTTCAAGACTTTTTCCGCCTCAGCTGCGGCACGTACCGCTCGTGGCTTAAGACTGACACTGGCCGATGAGACACCGAACGCACTCGATTGGACTATTCCAAGATCAAGTAATGGATTGTCGACGAGAAAGACAAAAGTTCTCTTGAGGCTCCCCCGGGAGATGGGTTCGGCCGCTAGCGTTTGCGGCTGAGTACTTTCTTTCTGGACTGATTTTTGGACGACTAATGGAACGAACGAAAAGTATTCTGTCTTGACGGGCTTACCATCTTCGAGCACTTCAAAATCTGAAAGAGTCAGATCAGTAACCGCTTTGCCATCCTTGTCGGTAACAACTGCGTCGACCTGGACGACATTGGTCGTAACTTTAATAACGTCATCTCCGATTGGAGGATTTTGTCGTGGAGGCGCAGGTCTCTGCTGTTGTGAGAAACTGAAAATGGGAATGGGAAAAGCAATGAGAGCTATTAACAGTATGAGTCGAGGGTTCATTTTGTAGTGGCCTAATTTGTCG
>QHXL01000360.1 GCA_003222935.1 Acidobacteriota bacterium | reverse complement strand
CAGACCACTCGGCCTCAGCGATTTGGTCGCGAGCGTTGTCGCGGATGTTTTGAACCTTGGTACTCAATTGACCTCCTAGAATTCTGACGATCAGAATTTGAAAATTCGTAAAGCCTTTGTTTTCAACAAACCTTTTCAGTTTTCATTCTGACGATAAGAATGAGCGGTGATTCTGCTTGCGAACCTCGCGAGCTTTGGGCCTACGATCCAGCCGTCCAATGTGCGTTGTGCGTAGCCGGCTTGCTTGAGAGTGATCAGCGCGCTCCGGCAGAAGCTTTGAGTGAATCCGGTGCGTTGAACCACGCGATTGATCGAGGCTGGTTCGAACGCTCGACCCTCAAGTGCCTCAAGTACCTTCAACACCTTTTGCGGCGTCTCCATTACGTAGTCTTTTTCTTCGCGCTCGCCCCTTTTGGCTTTGGCTGTTTTGCGGGGCCGTAGTCCTTTAGCGATCTCGCCCACTGGTGAACTGCTTCCCTCTCTGCCGGCGTCCACTCGCTCGGTTCGTCGCTCGTCGTTTTCGGTGGCAGTGGAATTCGTTTTGTGGGCCAATGGCTCATTCCTCACCGGATCGCCTCCTGTAGTTCAGTCGAAACGGTCTCGACAAACTCCAGAGACTTTTGTCCGGCGAGCTCGGGAAAGTTTGTTTTGAAAAGCTGGTAAGCGGTGGCGAGTTCGCTAATTGCCTGGTTGCGCGTGGTGCGCATCCAGTCGAGAAACTCTTGAGGGGTTGAGGCGAAGAAGTAGCCGTATGGCGCTTCTCGGCGACCGCAAACGGGCAGCTGCCACTCCTGGCGTAAACGTTGGGCCAAGCGCTTCACGTAGCGCAGTTGAGTTCGTAGATCGCCTTTGGCACCAATCATCGGCGCAAGCGTTTCTCCCAAAATCGGCGCGGCGGCCGAGGCCGGTACGAGTGCGCGAGCCAGGGCAAGCATTGCATCATCGATCTTTTGATTTCTAAGTTGTCGATGAGAGATAGCTCCATACAAACGCATTGACTTGGTGTTGTGGAGAGCCGGGCATGACTCGCACAGCACAGGTCCCGTGCTGGTGAGAGCAATTCCTGAGTCAGAGCAGTTCAGGCAGCTTTGCAATAAGGCCATCATGGTAGGCCCTCCCACTTGGCGAAAAACCACTCGACGACTTTTGAGAAGGCAAACACTACGCGGCCCATAGTCCCTCCCGTTGGTTCATCGACTTCAACGCTTCGATCACTTTGTTGGCGTCTTCAGTCGTTCGCAGTGGATGATGTCCGCACTGGCGTTTGCAGAAGTTCACCAGGGTTTCTGCGGTCCAACCTTCACGTTGACTGGCTAGATCAGCGATGAGCTTCAGTTGGCCTTCCTGCACCACTTGTTTAATGCCGGCACTTTGGCGGCGATACTGAAGCGTGCGTAGGGGAACGAAAGATTTGCCTTTGAGCTTTTGAATGACTGCTTCGGCCTGTGCAAAGGTGAGGCTCTTGATAGAAACCGCGCCCTCCATAACTGTCGGGCTACTGCCCCGAATGACGTCGGCCACCAGCTCGTGAAGGAGCTCGTTGTCGAGACCACAGCGGCGAGCTTCGCCAAAGATGGCGCGCACCTGGCCAGTAGTGTGATCTCGTTGTTGAGTCTTAGAGCGCATTTGGTTTGTTGGGCTCGTGTAAGGGAATAACTGTGATCACGTCGATCGCCTGGACCGTCAAAAAGCCCTCAACGACAAACGACGCGCCGCGATCGCGGACTTCGAGAATGCGGCGTGTGGTTTTTGGTCGGCGTAAGACTCCGTCGTTGTAGAAGTACTGAATCAGGTCGCCGACGTCGGCTTTCACCCGCCTGATCTGCGGCTCGATACATTGCTGAATCGGTGTCATCGTCGTCTTCCTCGTAATCACCAAATCCATCGATTTCGAAATAGGTGACGGTCATTGCCCGCTGCCAGTCGCTATTCGATCACTGAGAGACAAGACATTCAGTTCGGCAAGCCGGCGTTGCAGGACCGCGATGGCTTCCGTAATTTCGCGGCGTTCTTCTGCCGGGGAGAGTTGTGCAAGGCGAGCCTGGATAGCTTCACTGAGTTCGCGATGAATCTCTGAACTGGTGGTCACTTGTCGTGTTTGTTTACTCAGTATCTCTTCACACCGAGCATTGAAGTCGGCTTGAATGATCCGCAGTCCTTCAGGATTGAGTTGGCCGAGCGCGCGCAGAATGCGCCACAGTTTTGGGTAAGGAGAGTCTTTACCGAGCAGCTCGTACATGCGCTTCAGTGAAACGTCGAGTTCGCCGGCGAGCGCCTTTACGTGATTGTGCGTCGCTTCGATGACGACGTCGTTACTGTCTCCCAAACCCTTCACCTTAAAACCTCCTCGTTTGTTCCCGTGTAAGTGAATCAGGAAATCACTTAGTGTGTGCCTGCCTATGGCCCATCATGCTGTTCAGAAAATTGCGAATAATTTCCATCTTCAAGCTCGTCATGAGCCAATCTGCCTGGTGCGCCGCCTTTCGCTCAATCGCTCGATTTATTTTTCGGTTTCCTCGTTCTCGGTGCTTGTTGTAGTAGTCGGTCAAGCTGTCCTTACCGTAGTAGCTCATTTGGTTGCGGAGACCAGTTACCGGATCAGTCCAACGCATGACTTCATAGTCGCGCTCACGAGTGCCAGGCTTGTAGAAGGTTTCAATGACGGTGTCTGCCGGATAGCTCATGCGGCTTTCCTTGCTGATTGCGGCGCGGGAAACAAGGCGCGCACCGAGGTGTTCATGTATCGAGCAACGCGCTTCTGCGCTGCGATCGCTAAATCACCGCCACAGCGTTCGCCGTGGATCACCTTAGTTAGCAAGGCACGGGTGAAGTTCCACTCGCGGGCCAGGCCGGCGATGCTGTCGCCACGCTCCAGCATTCGTGTCTTGATTTTCAGAGTTGCGGGTGCCATATTCTTGCTGTCTCGGTCAGTACTAATCGGAGGTCTCTTCACCAATGGACGAAAATACCCGGGCGATTGTCGCCAGCAATCTCACGATCGCTGTCTATTCCGGTCAAAAAGTAGAAAGCGCAGCCGCCGTCATGCTGACTTACCGCGAAATATTTGCGAGGCTGGAAAATGACGACGGGGACGATTCCGGGTTTTCTGGGGCGATGCCACAGTCAGGCGCTGCAAGATGATCCGCGCTGATATCCAACGGCATCAGAATCGTGACTGTGTACTTCAGTGTTGGCTGGTCACCGAACGTAATAATCTCGATTCTCGGTTTGTGGCTGCCAAAGTCGAAGGCAAGTTTCCTAAATTGAGTTTCGACAAATTGAAGGGCTGTAATTAACCCAGGGAGCACTCCCATCGATTTGGGCTCTGCTGCTTCATTGAGTTCTTTCTCGGCCATAGGTGTGTCTCCGTTTCGTCTCGAACGGGACGGGATGTTAGCCATAACGGATAGAGATGTCAAGCAGTTTGTACAAAATGCCTAAAGGGCCTAATGAGGTGGGAGGTCGCTTGCTCCAAGCCTTTCAAAACGTGGGTATTACTAGCAAAAAGGAGATAAGCGAAAGGTTGGGTTTTAAGTCTGAGAATGCCATCTACAAGGTTCTCAGCGGGGATCGTGAGCTTAGTTTTGATTCTCTTCGCCGTTTTGCCAAAGCCACAGGACGTTCCAGTCATTGGCTACTGACAGGGGAGGAGGAGTTCAAGCTCGAGCCCGGCCAGATTCCCGTTTATTTCGGCGAATATGAACAGCAAAAGATTGCGGAGCTGGCTATTAAATCGGGCCGCTCTGTGCAGGCTCAAGTCCGAACCATCGTCCTTGAGGAGTTGAAGAAGCTTGGGCTGGTGGCAACGCAAGTGGAATCGAATGTGATTTTTTACGGAGAGCCAGTACGTTCGGTAGAATTGCCTTTGTTGGGGTGGATTGCTGCTGGCGAGCCGATTCATCTCGTTACTGAAGACCAAACGGTGAGGGTTCCCGACTTCATGATGAAGCCAGGGAAAAGGCACTTTGTGCTTCATGT
>QHXL01000051.1:18514-28034 GCA_003222935.1 Acidobacteriota bacterium | reverse complement strand
TTTGCAAATCCAAAGTGACAATGAACGAGAAGAAGGCGCAAAGTCGTTTGTAAACAGTGGTATTAAGTCACCACTCTTCTTGAATGAAGCGCAACGAGCCGCCGCTTCAAAAGAGTGGGCAAGCTTAAAAGCCATTGGTCCAATTCCCAACTATCTAAGTCGCCAGGTGATTCAGTGGGCTACAAAGAACCCGGCTGATCCGCGAGTGCCCGAGGCTTTGCACCTGGCGGTTAATTCGACTCGTTTTGGTTGCACCAATAAAGAAACCGGCCGCTCGTCAAAAGCCGCGTTCGATCTGTTGCACCAAAAGTATCCAACTAGCAGTTGGGCAAAGAAGACGAAGTATTGGTTTAAGGAGTAACGAGTGAAGAATCAAGCAGGAACAGCTCCTGAGTTTACAAATCATCTCATCAACGAGAGCAGTCCTTACCTGCTGCAACATGCACACAACCCGGTCGACTGGTATCCCTGGGGTGAAGAGGCATTTGCGGTTGCTCGCGCTGAGAATAAGCCAGTTTTATTAAGCATTGGTTACTCGGCGTGTCACTGGTGTCACGTGATGGCCCATGAGTCGTTTGAAGACGAAGAGATTGCCAGGTTAATGAACGAACTCTTCGTCAATATCAAAGTCGACCGGGAGGAGCGTCCCGACCTCGATCAGATATACATGAACGCTGTCCAGATGATGACGCATCATGGGGGTTGGCCCATGACGGTGTTTCTCACGCCCGACGCGGTTCCCTTTTATGGCGGCACATATTTTCCGCCACAAGACCGCTACAACATGCCCGGGTTTCCACGCATTCTGATTAGCGTCTCTGAGGCTTATCGCGATCGACATACTGACATCACTGAAACCTCTGCTGCCCTACTCAAAGAACTGCAAAGTCTCAGCACCTCGGACGGAACGGCCCAGGCCATCGATAAGGAGTTGCTGGATGCGGCGCATGTCGGAATAGTTCGAAGTTACGATGCAAAAAACGGCGGCTTCGGAAATGCACCCAAGTTTCCACCCGCAATGACACTTGAATTCCTGCTGCGAACCTTTGTGCGCACGGGTAAGACAGAAGCACTCGACATGGTTCGACATACCGCCCAAAAAATGGCGAACGGGGGAATGTACGACCAACTCGGTGGCGGATTTCATCGCTACTCAACCGATGCGAAGTGGTTGGTCCCCCATTTTGAGAAGATGCTTTACGACAACGCTCTTCTGTCGCGTCTATATTTACACTACTTCCAGGTGAGCAAAGATCCACTCGCGCGAACGACCACCGAAGGCATTCTCGATTATGTGTTACGTGAGATGACAAGTCCTGAGGGTGGTTTCTACTCGACTCAAGATGCCGACTCGGAAGGTCATGAAGGAAAGTTCTTTGTTTGGGATATCGAAGAGGTTAGATCGCTTCTGAGTGAAAAAGACGCTGAGATCTTCTGCGACTATTACGACATCTCGCCGGCGGGAAACTTCGAAGGTAAGAACATTCCAAATGTCGTCCGGTCTCTCGATGAAGTTGCGAAGAAAGCAGGAACCTCGGTCCCAGATGCGCAAAAGTCCCTGGACGAAAGTAGACAAAAGCTTTTCACCGAACGAGAGCGGAGGATCAAACCTGATCGCGACGAAAAGATTCTGACTGCTTGGAACGGTCTAATGCTCTCGAGCTTCAGCGAGGCGGGTATTGTTCTTGACCGCCCTGACTACCTGGATGCCGCTCGCAAAAACGCTGACTTCATATTGACGAAACTCAAACGTGACGGACTGCTACTGCGAACCTACAAAGACGGCGTGTCGAAGTTCAATGCGTACCTTGAAGATTACGCATTCATCTGCGAAGCCTTGCTGACTTTATATGAAGTCACGGCTGAAGCTCGCTGGCTGGACGAGTCATTGGGGTTGACTGAACGCATGGTCGACGAGTTTTGGGACGAAACCAATGGCGGCTTCTATTTCACCGGCAAGAGTCATGAAAAGCTAATCGTCAGGTCGAAGGACTACTTTGACAATGCAACGCCGTCCGGAAACTCGGTGGCAGCCAATGTTTTGTTGCGGCTGGGCCTACTCACAAACAACGACAAGTATCGAAACCTGGCGATTGCGGTCTTTCGGGAAATCGCAGCCTCAGCTCGAAAGTACGCTTCAGGGTTTGGTTATGCGCTTTCGGCGATGGATTTTCATCTTTCAACACCCAAGGAAGTCGCGATCGTGGCGGTAAACGCCGACTCACTGACTGAGTTCATTCGAGCGACCTGGCAGTCTTATCTGCCAAACAAAGTTGTGGCGGGCACCATTGCCGGATCAGGTGAGGCAACGACGACAGTCGCTCTACTAGAGAACCGGGGTCTTGTCGCCGACGAGACCACTGCCTACATTTGTGAGAATTACACCTGTCAACAACCGATTACCGATCTACAAACCTTTACGAACGAACTAGTTAGCGGCAACTCAAGCTAAGTCAGCCCGTACCCCACTTTGCCTTTGTAGCAACGAAGCTCTTCCGAGTGCCAAAAAAAGAAGAGGCTTGACGCCAACCCTCTGTAAGTTCTATAGTTAGCTCGGTGCCAACAATGTTGGGCACACTCCTAGACGGTCGGGTCATTCGAAACTCGATCTACTTCCCGATAACTCAAACGCCCTGGATTCCCTTTCAATTTCTAACCTGGGGCTAATCATCGTGACAATTTTCACGGAAGGAACAGTCGTTCAGCTATGCTGAATAGTAATTGGAAGAGTACAGCTCTTTTGGCAGGAATTTGTGCTGTTGGCGCGGTGCTTTTATTTAGTGCAGTTATTAGCACACTCAGTCTCCCCATTCTGGGCACTGCGGGCATCGCCTCCTGGTTTGTGCTTTTGGTGCTTACGCTGGCGGCCAGCCGCCTGACTGTCTCCGTGACGAGTAGCGATGGCGTCCGCTGTTACCGTAAATCACTCGCGGACGGTTTTGTGTTCCTCGCTGTTGTGCTTTACGCAGGACCACCGGCAAACGCGGTCGGACCTGCAATCATCCTCGCTGGACTCGTAGGTTTTGTCTCAACCTACCGGCTCAGCACTCGCCGGGAGATGATCTTTACAACCGGCATGGCGATCATTTCCACCTTCATCGCCGCATCTTTCTACGGCCTACTGGTGGAGCTGTTTGCTGGAAAAGCCTCTATTGCTTCAGACACCGCACTTCCCCTCAACATCCTGCTGGTGCCGCTCTTCACTCTTGCCGTTCTCCAGTACGCCCTTAACACCATGGCGACCACCTGGTTTCTCACCATTGATGCCGGGAAGTACAAACTTATTCCATCGACCGAAAGTATTGTCTGGACGTTAACGACTCAACTCGCCGGCGCTGCGTCAGCCGTTCTCTTCTATGTTGCCATTCTTCAACGCGAGTTTTCCTTTGGACTCTTAGGCGTTCTGATTTCAGCCCTTACACACATTCTCTACCGCTTCAACGAGGGACGACTCGATGAGGTCCGCCGCGCAGAAGCTGAACGACGTCGACACATCGAAGAGATGGCGACGATCCACATGAACACTATCGAGTCGTTGGCGATCGCGATCGACGCGAAAGACCAAACAACTCACGGGCACGTTCGCCGAACACAGATCTACGCGACGCAGATGGGCCAGTTGTTCAAAGTAACTGAGAAAGAAGTCCAGGCACTGCTCGCTGGAGCGTTGCTTCACGATATAGGCAAACTGGCTGTTCCGGAGTACATCCTGAACAAACCCGGAAAACTAACGGAAGCAGAATTCGCCAAGATGAAGATTCACCCGACGGTGGGTGGCGACATTCTGCGACGCGTGAACTTCCCTTACCCGGTCGAAGACATCGTCCGTTATCACCATGAAAAGTGGGACGGAAGTGGTTATCCAAAAGGTTTGAAGGGCGAGGCAATTCCCCTCGTTGCTCGAATAATCTCGGTGGTTGCATGAAGCGTGAGGAGTCGATTGCCTTGTTGAGAGGCATGGAAGGAACGGCCTTCGATCCGAAAGTGGTCGAGATCTTTGTCCAGCACGTCGAGGAGTTCGACGACCTGATCGATGCCGAAGACATTCAGGAACAAGTTACCTCGGGCGCGATTGACCACGAAAACAAGACCAAGCCTGACGCAGGTCTCGCGTCGGACACACTGGGATCTCCGGACGACGAGAGCTCGGGATTCCGCTCGATCAGTGAAGCTCAACGCGAAGTCTTTGCGCTTCATGAAATCGCGCAAACAATCGGGTCATCACTCAATCTTAACGACACTGTCACCCTGGTCTCCAACAAGCTCAAGGCGATTGTTCCATTCGATACCTGCATTATCTTTGTAGTCGACGAACGTTCGGGCAAGGCTATCGCCGCTCATGCCGCAGGCGAGGAATCGGCGGCCTTTTCAGGTCGACGCATGAACGTTGGCGACGGAATCACTGGCTGGGTAATTGCGAACTCGCGGTCGATGTGCAACGCGTCACCCGAACTCGATTTGGTTGGCGTACCCGAAGAGATCGCCAAACAGTATCGCGGCGTCCTTGTTTCGCCGTTGCTTCGTGAAGACGGAGCGTTCGGCGCAATCACTCTCTATTCAAAGAGCCGCACATCATATACGAGTGAGCACGTTCGCTTGCTTGAGTCGGTTTGCCAACATGCTTCGAGTGCGCTGAACAACGCATTGACTTATGAGAAGACCCGGGAAAGCGCCATGGTCGATCCGCTGACCGAACTTCCAAATGCGCGTGGCTTCTACATGATGCTTGAGCAACGGATTGCTGAGTGTCAACGCATGAATCGTGAGTCACTCGCGGTAATCAGTATGGATATCGACGACTTCAAGGTCATCAACGACCAGTATGGTCACTCAACAGGTGATCGACTGCTGGCGAGCGTCGCGGGAGTGCTGCGTCGCGAGTTGCGTCAGATGGACATCCTTACGCGTTACGCTGGTGACGAGTTTGTGGCGATCATGCCGATGGCATCGAGTGCGATGGCTGCACAAGTTGGTGAACGGATGCGTCAAGCAGTGGAGGCGCAAGTGTTCTCGGTGCGAACCGGAACAATGGTTGCGCTCGGCTTGAGTGTCGGATTTTCTTGTTTCCCGGAAGACGGTGAAACAACAGAAGAACTCCTGACTGCAGCCGCTCGAAATATGCAAAAAGATAAGCACGGTCGAAAGACGATTCTGACCCTGGCGAGTGCGCCGATGGGACAGATCGATATGATGACCTAGACGAGCGTTTGAAGCATCGCTCGCGCGGCCTTTTAAGCAGTGATCTCTGTGCTGCTCTGTGTCTTCGTGCCTCCGTGGTTGGCAAAGTCCCGTGACTAACCACAGAGGAACGGTGGACAGAGAGCGACACAGAGATAGATCCGTGCTTTTGCCGCCATCCGCTAACTTCGCGTATAATTCCCCGCCTCTTACTTTTGAAAGATCACAAAGAATTTTGCCGGACCATGTCGTGTTTATAGTCCCTTGTTGTGGTCCTCTGAGCTGCGCGCTAACCCATGAGCAAACAAACTGCCGAACAAGCCACCGCCGCTGGTGCTGAAGAACAGAGTTCTCCTGACGTAGCAACTCAGCCCGATAAGGTTGACCTCGCCACGCTCCAACGAGATAGAGACGCTGCCAAAGAACGACAAAAGAGCCGTTTGGGTGGACTCGAAACTGAAACTCTAATCGAACTCTACCGCCAGATGATTTTGATCAGGCGCTTCGAGGAAAAGGCGGCCGAAGTCTATAGCGCGGGAAAGATTGGCGGCTTCTGTCACCTCTACATCGGTCAGGAAGCTGTTGCAGTCGGCACCCTTTCAGCGCTCCGAAAAGACGACTACGTGATCACAAGTTATCGTGAACACGGTCACGCCCTGGCAAAAGGCATGACACCTGAATCAGTAATGGCTGAGCTGTATGGCAAAGCGACGGGCTGCTCCAAAGGCAAGGGCGGTTCGATGCACATGTTTGATAAGTCGTTGAACTTTCTCGGCGGTCACGGAATCGTCGGAGGTCAGATTCCTCTGGGAACAGGCGCTGCATTCGCTTCAAAGTACCAGGGCACCGACCAGGTGACGCTCTGCTTCTTTGGTGAAGCTGCTGTAAATCAGGGGGCGTTTCATGAGTCGTTGAACATGGCCCAGCTGTGGAAACTCCCGTGCATCTATATCTGCGAAAACAATCAGTACGGCATGGGCACATCACTAGAACGTGCCATGTCTTTACGTGATATCTCTAAGAAAGCCAGCGCGTACGAGATGGCGTCTGAATTTGTCGACGGTATGGATGTCCTGGCAGTTCGGGAAGCAACTGCGCGCGCGGTTGAAAGGGCCCGCAAGGATTACCTGCCCACCCTCCTCGAAATTCGCACGTATCGATTCATGGGCCACTCAATGTCAGACCCAGGTAACTATCGCACTCGAGCAGAAATTGAGAAGTATCAGGAAAGAGATCCAATCAAGCTATTCTCGGCAAGTCTCAGGGAAGAAAAGATTGCTGATGAAAAACTGCTCAAAGAAATCGACGCTGAAGTCCGCAAGCAAGTAGAAGAGTCAGTGCGATTTGCGGAAGAGAGTCCTTACCCGGCCCCAGAAGAACTCTACACAGACATCTACGCCAACCCAATCGATCCATCCGCCAGGAAACTATAGACAGGAACCGATAAAGAAGCCCAGATATGGCAACCATCACGATAAGAGAAGCGCTTAACCAGGCGATCCGCGAAGAGTTGGCTCGAGATGAGCGAGTGTTTTTGATGGGCGAGGAAGTTGCGGCCTACAACGGAGCCTACAAAGTAACTAAGGGTCTGCTCGACGAGTTTGGACCCAAGAGAGTCATCGATACTCCGATTACAGAACTTGGTTTCGCCGGACTTGGTGTCGGTGCTGCCATGGTCGGACTGCGACCAATTGTCGAGTTCATCACCTTTAACTTTTCGATTCTGGCGACAGATCAAATCGTGAACTCAGCCGCAAAGATGCTTTACATGTCAGGTGGCCAGTACAACATTCCTATCGTTTTTCGGGGCCCAGGTGGATCCGCATACCAGGTTTCATCACAACACTCCCAGGCTATCGAGTCGTGGTTCGCGTACTTCCCGGGACTCAAGGTTGTTATGCCTTCGACACCGGCCGACGCGAAGGGTCTTTTGAAGTCAGCCATCCGTGACGATGATCCCGTGATTTTTATTGAGCAGGAGCGAATGTACGGCAATAAAGGCGAGGTTCCAGACGATCCTGATTTCACCATTCCCCTGGGAGTGGCTGACATTAAACGGGAAGGAACTGACGTCACTATCGTTGCTCGATCATTGATGGTGCCAATTGCACTTAAGGCTGCCGATAAGTTGCAGGAGCAAGGCGTGTCGTGCGAAGTGATCGATCCGCGCACGATTCGTCCGTTGGATATCGACACGATTATCGAATCAGTTAAGAAGACAAATCGTGTCGTGCTCGCCGAGGAGTCACATCCAGTCTGCGGTATCAACGCTGAAATCAGCGCCGCTATCATGGAACGCGCCATGGATTTTCTTGATGCTCCGGTGAAGCGTGTGTCTGGTATAGACGTGCCGATGCCTTATGCCAAGAATCTGGAAGATCTAGTTGTTCCGGACGTCGATCGAGTAATCGCCGCCGTTCGTGAAGTTGCTTATCTCGATTAGTCTCGTCATCACGTTTTAGAGTTCACTTAGAATCAAGGATCACGAATGGCCAGCAAGGTAATCATGCCAAAGCTCTCCCCTACGATAAGAAAGAAGGAGACAAAGTCTCCATGGGTGAGCCGCTTGCTGAAATCGACACAGACAAGGCAACGATGGAAATGCAGGCTCTCTCGGAGGGAGTGCTGCGCAAGATTTTGGTTCAGGAAGGTGAGTCGGCGCCACTCGGCCAGCTGATCGCTGTTGTCGGTACACCCGATGAAGACATCTCGTCGTTGCTGAGTGAAGCACCGGCGAAGGCCGCTCCTGCAGAAAAACAACCTGAGCCTGCCGCGCAACCCGCCAGCAGAACACCAGCAGCGGCACCAGAAACCAACGGACGGCAGCAGGCTCCGCAAGAATCCTCACAGTCGGGCCGAATGATCGTTTCGCCACTTGCTGCTCGCATGGCGGCAGAGGCTGGCGTCGATTTGAAATCCCTGCAAGGCAGTGGCCCGGGTGGTCGGATTATCAAACGAGATATTGAGGCGGCGATGAGTCAGTCGAAGGCAGCTCCCGGTGGAACCTTCCCGCGCTCCGTCGAGCCACTGAAGTTTCAGCAAGCTCAGGTCGCTACCGCGTCACCATATCGCGACGAGCCTTCCAGCGAAATCCGCAGAGTTATCGCTCGACGCCTGGTGACCTCCCTTGGCCCGGTACCCCACTTCTTTCTTACGAGTGAGATTGAGATGGATCGTGCGGCCGAA
Source organism: Acidobacteriota bacterium (assembly GCA_003222935.1). Classification (GTDB taxonomy): domain Bacteria; phylum Acidobacteriota; class Blastocatellia; order Pyrinomonadales; family Pyrinomonadaceae; genus PSRF01. The sequence continues at coordinate 19,670 of QHXL01000051.1, read as the reverse complement.
ATGCGTCGCGGCATTAACGCGCTCGATCCCGACCTGAAGATCAGCATCAACGACATCATTATTAAGGTGGTCGCCGTGGCTCTGGTCCAACACCCGGCTGTTAATGCTTCGTTTCAAGACAAGTTCATTCGTTACTATGAACATGCAGACATCGGCGTTGCAGTGGCAATTGAAGATGGCTTGATCACTCCGGTCGTCCGTGCCGCTGATCAGAAGTCTCTCAGCCAGATTGCCGGCGAGGTTCGCGAATTGGCTGAACGAGCGAAAACACGAAAACTCAAACCTGAGGAATATACCGGCGCGACTTTCTCCGTGAGCAACCTCGGAATGTTCGGCATCGATGAATTCACTGCCATCATCAACCCGCCTGAAAGCGGAATCCTCGCCGTGGGCGCTATGACTCCAAAACCAGTGGTGCGAAACGACGAGGTCGTCGTCAAACAGATGATGCGAGTCACAATGTCGTGCGATCACCGGGTGATCGACGGTGCCACAGGCGCTAAGTTTCTCCAGACAGTAAAGAAGATGCTGGAAAATCCGCTCTACCTTGTCGTCTGAGCTTGATACGAAAACGCGGGCAGCGTACTAATCAGAAGACGGAAAAGGATCGGGGTGGCCGATCCTTTTTCGTTTAACGACATTCAATGACTGAAGCCAAAACCCGACTCATTCCCCGATCGCACCTCATCTCGCGCTTATCGGAGTCCAGCTACTATTTGGCACCTGGCCCATCTTCGGAAAGATAGTGCTGCGGACGATGTCGACCACAAACCTCATGCTCTTCAGGTTGATTGGCGCCGCCATCGTACTGGCAATAGTCCAACGCAATTTGGCACCGCTCCTGGCAATGCCCAAGCGTGACCTGGGTCTGTTGACGCTTTGTAGTTTTGTTGGCATCGTCGGCAACCAGTTTATTTACCTTACCGGTCTCTCCCTTACGACCGTAATCAACACCACGCTCTTAAGTACCACGATCCCGGTCTTCACACTCTTTGTCAGTATTCTTCTAGGATACGATCGCTTGTCGTGGCGACGAGTTTTAGGGATCACTTTAGCTGCGAGCGGAGTGATCTATCTGATCAACCCGGGTCGTGCTGACCTTTCCACTCAAACAACCGTCGGCAACTTGTTGGTCGCCTTTAGTTCATTTCTTTAC
>QHXL01000051.1:15226-18356 GCA_003222935.1 Acidobacteriota bacterium | reverse complement strand
TGGGACGATTATCACGGTTCCGGCGGGGATTTACTCAGTGAGTAATGCACAAGTACACACACTTCCAGTCACGATCTGGCTGACCCTTATATTCATCGTCCTCTTTCCTACTGTTGGTGCTTATTATTTAAACGCGTGGGCTCTAACGAAGGTAACTCCAAGCACGGTGGCAATCTACATCTACATGCAGCCGCTCTTTGCGTTCGGAGTTGCTCCGGTCCTACTCGGTGAGAAGTGGAACCGGAGAACTATCATAGCTGCCGCTCTGATTTTTGCGGGTGTCGCGGTTGTCACCAGACGAGGTCGCAGCCAGGCTGTACGGGAAATAAGTGAACACCCGGATGCTCTCGCCCGCTGAACATTGAGCTTTGACTTTTGTGCTTTGATCTTTGTCCGCCTGCTTGAGGTCTCGGGCGCAAGCCGAGACCCTACGGAAGCGAACAAAGTACAAAGAACAAAGTACGAAGCACAAAGTCTGTTAAGCTGCGAGTACTTTGTCAGCTCTGAAACACGCCTTAATCTCTTCCGCATCCAGCGTGTCACGCTCCATCAACAATTCAACTAACCTGGCGATTGAGTCGCGCTCCGTACTCACTACCTCGCACGCTCGTTCAAGTTGATGATTGATGATTTCGCTGGTCGCCTCCTCGATCTTATCCAGCAAGTTCTGACTGTGTGGTTGATCGGATTGACCGAGATGAATCGGACCTAGTCTGCTCATACCAAATTCGCTGACCATCTTCCGAGCAATCTCCACCGCCCGCTCAATATCGTTCGAGGCGCCGGCTGTCATAGTCGAAAGCAGAACCTGCTCGGCGGCTCTTCCACCCAGGAGCAACGCAATCTGGTCTTCGAGGTATTCACGCTTCTTCATGAACCGATCACGTTCAGGCAGCGACTGCGTTACGCCGAGCGCCCTACCACGAGGCAGGATCGACACCTTGTGAATCGGGTCGCCATTCTCGACGGCCAGCCCGACCGCGACGTGTCCAGCTTCGTGTACTGCTGTCGCGTAGCGTTCGTCGTCGTCCATCATGAATCCTTGACGTTCGGCGCCCATTAACACGCGGTCGCGAGCGTACTCGACATGCTTTCGGCCAATTGCTTCGGAACCATCCCGTGTTGCCGCGATAGCCGCTTCGTTCATCAAATTCGCAAGTTCAGCACCGGAGAATCCAGCCGTCCCGCGGGCTATCCACGAAAGGTCCAGGCCTTCTTCAAGTTTCAGATTCTTCGCGTGAACGCCGAGGATCTCTTCACGACCACGCACGTCAGCGAGATTTACCGAAATCTCACGATCAAAACGACCGGGCCGAGTTAATGCTTTATCCAGAATGTCCGGGCGGTTTGTTGATGCTATGACAACAATCGAACTCGTCTGATCGAAACCGTCCATCTCAACCAACAATTGATTGAGCGTCTGATCCTGATCTGCTGAAGCCGAGTCGCCACCGCGACCACGCTTCCGGCCAAGAGCGTCAACTTCGTCGATAAAAATGATGCATGGAGCGAGCTTTCGTCCCTTGGCAAATAGATGCCGAACACGGGCCGCGCCCAATCCAGCAAACTTCTCCTGGAAACTCGATCCCGACGCACTGAGAAAAGCGACGCCAGCTTCATTGGCAGCAGCACGCGCCAAGAGAGTTTTCCCGGTTCCCGGAGGGCCACTGAGAAGTATTCCACGCGGTATACGGCCACCAAGTCGACCAAACTGCTCGGGGCTCTTGAGGAACTCAATTGTCTCGCTCAGTTCCGCTTTGGCTTCGTCAACGCCTGCAACATCCCCAAAGTCGACCGACTGTTTCCCGCTCTTGTTTGAGATCTCAAACGATCCTTTGCCACTCATGCTGGCATAGACTCGCCATCCCACGATCCCGAGTATCGCCAGACAGAAAATTGGCAACGCCCAATTCAGGATATTGACGACCATCCCTGGACGCAGTGCCCGGAACTCAACCGGCACATTATTTTTTCTGAAGGCCTCAACAATTTCATGTTGCGTGGTTTCACCGGTAACTACCGCCTGGACGACGGAGCCATCGACTCTCGTCACTGTGAGGGTCTCCCCCTCGAGCGTTAGTGCGGCGACGCTGGTACCACTCGCCAGATTGAAAAGTTCTGAGTAATTGATCTGCTGAACCGCAGGCTGCTGGCGTTGGTAAACCACCACCGAAGCAACTATGGCCAGTGACAACAGGAAGAGTGAGATAGCAACGAGGGTTCCCTTGCGAGCTCGTAAGGAAACTCTCGGGCTGGGGGTTGGCATACAAAAACCTCCGTAGCGTCCAGAAAAACCTGGAACGCGCAAAATCTTTAGTTCGACAAAGAATCGGGTTTGGAAAAGCGACGGACTTCTGAAGGAAGGACCGATACGCAAGATGAGACGTAACTCTCTAAAACCTCGAGGCACTCGCGAAAACGCTAGCACGAACGCCGCGACTCACTTTAGCAGCCGCCAATACTCTAAGTCTAGAGGGGGCATATAAATAGTGGGAAATTTCTTAAATTTGGTGGCGATTCTGACTTGATTTGTATCGTCGAGTTAAAAAATGACGTGTTTTCATACGCAATTAATGCAGCCAAACTCGCAGCTATCACAGTCATTCTTCGCTTAAACCCTGTCGTTAGAGTCCTTCGCCGTAGATCGTCAGGGCTGGCATGGTCATTGCTCAAATGATACCGAGGCTTTTGGACAGACGAGGTTTTGAAGCGTCATCAAAAAGGAGAACGACAAATGCTTTGGACAATCTTTGTAATCTTATTGGTATTGTGGCTACTCGGAGTGGTTAGCAGTTACACCATTGGCGGGTTTATTCACATTCTGTTGGTGATTGCACTCGTGGTGTTACTACTGAATATTATTGGAGGCCGCCGAACGGCCATCTAGGCAAAAACAACACACACTGTTTAGCCTGCTCGACGCCCGACACTATCGAATTTCACTTCGATAGATGATCGGGCGTCTCAGTGAGTGAGCTTAGAGCCAATCCAGGTTTTTCACGACGCGCCCTACTGGATAAAGATTCATCTGTGGATCCCAGTAGGGCGATCGTTTGTGAAAGAACTGTAGTCGCGCGTAGGGACTTGAAGCGAACGCGGCATCGTCGTCTAAACGCTGCTGGAATTCCCT
>QHXL01000051.1:14271-15197 GCA_003222935.1 Acidobacteriota bacterium | reverse complement strand
CTCGCCATATTCTTTTTCTTCGAACACTGCGGTGAAGAAGCCCCAGCGCGCAAAAGAATCGGGCGCTTTCGGCTCGAGTAAATTAATTGCGACTCTACCGAGTGGTTGGGCCAGCGGAACAAGGAGCGAGCCAGCCGAAAACTCACGAGTCTCCATTGTTGACTCAGTGTCAAAGATAGGCATGTGCCGACCTTCAACTGGACCTTGTGGCCAGCGTACATTTACCAGGTGATAACTTTCAACTTCAATAGTTTTCGCAATCGTTAGCAGTCTTGTTTGGAGACCGTGTGACTTGATCACTGCTATGACTTCTTGCCATTGCGCGGGAACAATGTAGGCAAGTGGCGGCGCTACCGCAGTCTTAACACGAAACGTTTGGTACATCGGGACGGTAAGGTCCAACGGTTCCCGGCCAAACACTACCCGTCGATCACCCGAGATTTCACTTTGATCTACTACGGATGAAAACGCTTTCAACTGAAAAGGAGTGACTTCGTCCGTGAGCTCAAAGTCGATCGGATAGACGTTACTCACGTCGTAGATTTCGCCTGCTTTGGTCGTCAAGTCATCGGCCACTCGACCGAGTCCCAGCAGTGGCGCCGGATCCTTGTTCACTTCGTCCAGTGCGGCACGAAGAAAGTCGTAAGTACCGATCACGCGTGATCGGTAGTCTTTAATCATGTGAGTTTCTATGAGTATTCCCGGTCGATTTCTCAACGGAACGTAACCGGTCGAAAAGCGAGGCGACCCGTTAAAGTCGCGCGTACCAAGTTTCAGATCGCGATTATCAATAAACTCCAGGTACCAGGAGATTACATTGCCGGCAGCTTCAGTCGCAGGGGCCACCCTACCGCCAAAAACGTCTCGCTCCCAGGCCAGCACACCGGGATCGACTCCCGCATGATGTTCATGGTGGTATGTGATGT
>QHXL01000051.1:12533-14169 GCA_003222935.1 Acidobacteriota bacterium | reverse complement strand
CGTGTCTGCTTTCATGTAATCGCGATTGAGATTTTGGTAGCTGGCAGTTGTACGCCAACCCATCTCGGCTGGACCATTTTGATTGATGCGATTGTAAGGACTTGAACGTTCGTGACCGTCGGTGTTGTAAATGGGAATGAACAAGAGCACGACGTTCTTGAGCAACCCTGCGGCGCTCTTTGTAATGGCGATATCTCGCAACAGTGCGAAGCCAGCGTCTTTTCCATCCGGCTCTCCCGCATGAATGCAAGCCTGAATAAGTACGATCGTTTTCTCTGCTTTTTTGGCAGCCTCAGGAGAAAACACTCCGTCTTCGGATGCAATTAGCAGGGGAAGTTCTCTTCCCTGGCCGCTCTGCCCAAACGACCGAAACTGAATCGCTGGAGACTCGTCCGCAAGTCGCCTGGAGAACTCGACCGTCTCAGCGTAGTTGGGAGTAGTTTGATAGTCAGTTTTTTCCGCGGGTGTTTGCCACACGGGAGGCACGGGTGTTTGGCTCATAATTTTATTGAAACTTTAGAGACTCGTCTGGCAGGAACGGCACGCTGAACGCCGTCGAGCGTTCAGGGTGCCGCAAGCTAAACAACGGACGTACATCGTCCGTGCGAACCAACTTGTGATGAACGCACTGACTCCGAGTATGCCGATGAGCACAGCTGCGTTCAAAAGAATATCTTTCAACTAACGATTCTCCGCTAACGTCGTCTGATGAGTTAGACCGCGGTCGTAGCCACTTCGAAACGCGGCATCTATTTCCGCATCACTGTAGCGACTCTTCAATATCTGCTCAGCCCGTGAATATGACTTCCCACGACATTCTGGATGGTGTGCGGCTTCAAAACCTCTTCGATAGCTTAGCTCATCGGCCGTAAAGTCCCTACCTGAGTTTTGATAGTGCACAAACTCGTCATCACGGACGTTTGCCCACCATTGGTCTCTCAACTTATCAGTACTCAAAGCCCCCGACGACGTCATCACTTGTTGAACTGAATCGGTAGGTGTGTCGTCATCGGGATAAGCAACAACGACAGATTTTCCCTGACGAAGTGCGTCCTCGTAGAGGTATATGTCCTCATGAGGAATTCCTTCGCCCAGGGTCTCTTCAAAAGTATCACCTACTACTGCGCCGACTGCTGCACCGGATGCTCCCATTAACACCGCACCAACGACACCCAGGGCAACCACTGGCCCAACACCTGGTACGAGTAGACTTGCGGCCGCTAATCCAAGGGTGGCTCCCCCTGCGGCCCCCATGGCCCCGCCTACTGCCGCTCCCATGGCCTGGCCCATTCCGGAATCTTCAGTATCCGTGACCGGCACTCGAACACCCCCCTCGGGCCATTTTCCCTCCGGAGTAACCAAACCGATCTGTTTATCTGTTAATCCTAAAGTGCGCAGCTTCTGAACCGCGTCTATCGCTTGATCGTGACTTTCAAAAACCCCCGTTAATATCTCCATGCTCGCTCCTTCCCATTGTCTACGGTTAACTACTTTCTAGCTCTCATCACATCAAGCTTCAAGCCACAACTGCCGTCGACACAAATCGTTTAAGAAAATCGCAAAGCTATGTTAGAGTCGGGCGTACGATCTAGAAGGTCATCTGGCGTGAGGATCAAGAGCGAATGTTCGACATCGT
>QHXL01000051.1:0-12528 GCA_003222935.1 Acidobacteriota bacterium | reverse complement strand
TCGTAGACAAACACTGGCCGATGTCTGAGGGTGACGGCAAGGCTGCACGCAAGAAACGTCCTCGCATTCTGGCGATTACCACCGACTGCTGTACTGGCTGTTCAGGCTCACCTGCATGCATCGAGTACTGCCCGATTGAAGCGTGTATGTTCTGGGTGCCCGACGAGGACCATCCGCCATTTGGAAGAATCGAAGTAGATCCCTACCTTTGTATCGGCTGTCAAAAATGTACCAGTAAGGGTCCGGACGGAGCGTTCCTGGACGGGTGTCCGTGGGATGCGATCGAGATGGTTCCAACCGACGACTGGGAGTCGGTACACGGCATCACGCTACCGGATCTGCCACCAGTACCGGCAGCTTAATCGTCACTCATAATCATTTCACTTTGCGACTCTCGATTGATTTAGCCGCGAGTCTGGCTTGTTCTTTCACACGTGCCGAGGCTGTGTTGGAATTTGCTAAAGTCTGGACTGAAGGCAGATCATCGGCGCTCCAAATCAACGCTAACCCACGTAAAGCTTCCCAAACACTATCTTCGTCCGAGTTGATTCTTAACAACTCATCTCCAGCGTTTACTTGCGATCCGTTTGGCTTATCAATCATTTCAATCCGACCCAACAGCGGAGAACGAACCTCGACCAAGTTCCCTTCAGGCTGTTGAATGCGTGCCAGTAGGGTTCCTCTCGACACTTCCGAGCCCGCATGCAACGTACTCGAGACCAATCCAGCCGCGTCGACCTTCAATGAGTAAGGCTTCAAGACAGCCGTTAACTCATCACGTCCGCTGTGATCGTTAAATCGTACCAATGCCAGGGCAGCATTTCTTCGAACAATAGGCTGTTCATCTTTGACCAGTCTTAGCAGTGCCTGGTGAAACCCTTCCGATTGGTTATCGAATCCCATTACCCACGCAGTTGTGAGTCTGAACTCGGTTTCCGGATGCGCACTCAATGCTTCGATTTGCGGGTACCAGTTTTTAGCCGCTGGATCTCGACGCTCCATCTGTTGCTGAATTTGGAGGAGTGCGTGCTGTACGTGTCGAGGGTTCTTCGTATCGCTCAGGTACTTGCCAATATCGGCATCCGACAGGCCACGTCCAAACCAGGTGAAGTACCAGGCAAGGAAGGTGGCGGAGAGAAAAAGCGCAGCCAGAACAAGAATGGGCCACGAGGCCTTCACTCGACGAGGCGAAGCTGCCACTTTTACTTCCGGGTGATTACCATTCTCTCCCATCGATTAATTTATCAGGCGGGGTAAATCTGGTAGAGCATGAGATAGACAATAACCCCAGTGACTGAGACGTAGAGCCAAAGCGGCAGGGTGACACGCGCGATTTTTCGATGTCGCACAAAATCGAGTCGAAACGCTCGATAGAAAGTAATGATGACGAGTGGAACAATCACCACTGCCAGGATCGTGTGACTCGTGAGAATCGTAAAGTAAATTGGTCGAGCAAGACCAGTTCCTTGAAATCGAGTCGTACCGTGATTGAAGTGATACGTAAGGTACGAGGCAAGAAACAAAACAGAGACGACAAGTGCTGATACCTGGCACGCTCGATGGGCCGCAACTTTCCCCTGCCTGATAAATGAATAGCCTGCCGCCAGTAATACAGCACTCGTTCCATTCAAACAGGCATTAACGTGGGGTAAGTATGAAAGATATTCAGTCATCCGGGGATTTTGGGTAGGCTACTTAATCTGCGGCAGCTGCGATCTTGCCTTTGTCGGAAAGTGAATAGAAATCGTTTCCCTCTTCCACCAGGAGACCATCTTTAACCAGTTGTTCCACAGCATCAAAAACCGCGGTGCGCGAGTCGGGGTCGTTGCCTCCAGCTTCGAAGAGCACATGCAGATCGAGACCATCTTTCCCCCAGTATCGAAAACTGCGCAAAACTTTTCTGGAGAGCTCGTCCATTTAGACCTTAACTATGGGGCAAGAATGTCTGTTCTATAGAGGCGAATAACGGCGAGACATTTCAGAGGTTCTTAGCCTTTGCCTGGTCAAGCTGCATCATCAGAGCTTGAACGTCGGCTGGTAAAGCGCGTCCCCTGGCGTCAAGCATAGGTGCTTGAGGTTTGGTTTTCGCGACTGCTGCTGCTGTTGCTGCTTGTCCTGGCTGTGCGGCAGGTGGAAGAGCCTTGGTGGCAGGAGCCTTCTTTCCTAATATTGGACCTGCCATCTCCTCGTAGCCACATCGTTCGCATTGCCAGATCGGAAAAGCATCGTCCGGATTAACAGCCTGGTATACGGCGCGATTTGAGGGAATGATTTTTCCGCCACAGCGAGGGCACGCCCGACCTCGAGTGGTTCGCTTCTCGACGTCAATGCTTAGCAGGATGTCTTCGCTCATAGGTGCAAGTTGCATTATGGCTCCTCGACGGGAGCTGGCGCCACCGGTGGATCTTCCTGGAATTTGTAGCGCAGATTAGATGAGCGGAAACTATCCGGGAAAAATATGGCCAGGAGGCAAATACAAACTACTAGCATCGGAACGATACTCACAATCAAACTCAGCCGCTCAAACTTCAAGTGCATGAAGTAAGCGATGATTAAAGCCGCTTTGATTATTGAAAGTCCCAGAAGTATCACCAGCATGAACGTGATCGGCATAGTTTTGTATGCCAGGACAATTTCCAAAAGTGTCAGACCCACCAACCAAATCCAGATCGAAACGAACAACTTATTCGTGCCGGCGAAATGTATATCCTCGTGAACAACTTCGTGTGATTCCACGGCAGCAGCGTGCACGGAACCATCTTCAATTGCAGCCACGGGCGCAGAGGTCGATAGCTTCTTCATACCCGGCAACGGCAATTTCCCCTCAGACTTCAAATACAGCAACGGGCTTACCGCGAATACGACAGCCATCAACAGGCACATCGTCATTATGAAGAGCGTATCGATAGTTAGGAGATCGCCACTTGTGACTGCCGTAACTACGATCAACGCAAGGCTTGCTATGACAACCAGTACGCAGATGATGTTCAGGACTTTTAGTTCTTTACTCATCGTTTCTTGAATAGGCATCACGAATCAAGCTCTTGATTATCCCGATCTTTTCCGGGTCCACCACCGCTATGCTTTCGCAGAATAATGAAAATCGAGCAGAAGATGGATACAGGCGGTAACAACAAAACAAGCACCCCGGTATTGAATCCGCGGAGAAACTTCTCGTTGTTTGATCCAGACAACGCTGCGCGACACATCGAGCATTGCGCACTCGCGTCTAATGTAAGCGCCAACAAGACACCCACAACGAGCAGAATCATCAATGTTAACCGCCAGCTGGATTTCATTACTGTTCCTCCACCGGCGCCGGGGCGACAGGCGGTGCTTCTTCAAATTTATATCGCAGACCGGATGAGCGAAAACTATCCGGGAAAAACACGAACAACAAACAGATACAGACGACCAGCATCGGTACAATTGTTACGATCAGGCTTAGCCGCTCAAACTTCAGGTGCATAAAGTACGCAACGATCAGCGCTGCTTTGATGATCGACAGCCCTAGAAGGACCGTGAGCATGATGTTCACCGACATCGTCTTGTAGGCGAGAAAAATCTCTATCAAGGTCAAAACGACCAGCCAAACCCAAATAGACACGAACAGCTTATTAGTACCTGCAAAGTGTTCTTCAGCGTGTGCTGTCATCTGGAGAGACCTCTCTGTGGATCCTAGTGCCCTAATGCCCCATGCATATCAACCGACAGGACGTAGATGAGCGGAAATACAAACATCCACACCAGATCGACGAAGTGCCAGTAGAGTCCGCTTATCTCGACGTCCTCGTGTTTGAGTTTCTTCACACGAGCAGCTACAACGGCCAGGTAGATCAATCCGGTCGCGACGTGAAACATGTGCAAGCCAGTGATCGCGAAGAACGTTGCACCGAAGAGTGCGGTCGGCGGTGTGCCATCAGCCAGGGTGAAGACCTTCGCCCAATGTTCCGGTAAGAAGAAAGGACGGAGACCTTCGTCCAGTAAGTGTTTCCACTCGATCAAGTGGAGCACGACAAATGCGGCGCCGAAAAACATCGTGGCCAGGATCCACTTCCGCGCTCCCGCCTTGTCTCCCTTGGCTGACGCGGAGACGCCAAACACCATCGTCAAGCTCGACGACAGTAGACAAAAAGTCATCACTGACGAGAAGACGATGCTGGGATAAAACGGAAACGGCGTGGGCCAGTTGTTCGACGCACGCAGATAAGCATAGCCAATGAGCAGCGCGGAAAAAGTCAGAGAGTCGGAAACGATAAACAACCACATTCCCAACTTGCGATGCCCTACTCTGTAAGGGAATGCCCCACCATTCCAATCAACCGCGGGGAAATGCCCTGCACGTGCCTCAGTGCTCACCTGTCACCTCCAGAGGAATAGGAGTAGAAATAGGTATATCCAAAGAGCGTCCATGAAATGCCAGTAAATCGTAACGGCATCTGCTGTCGCCTGACGTCGCGGTGAAACCGCAACTTGCTTAACCAGTCGCGAACGAATCCACAAAAAGATCAAAGCCAAGAGGCCACCAATTAAGTGGACCGCGTGTGCGGCAGTCAACAAATAGAAGAAAGAGCTGTGTGGATTGGTCGCGACATAAACACCCTGTCGTGCGAGTTGTCGCCAGGCTACCAGTTGGGAAACAAGGAACCCGATACCGAGTAACATTGTCACCAACAGCCAACGACCATAACCGCTAAACGAGGATGACTTAAGGTTTCGTCTCGAAACTTCCATTGTGATGCTGCTGATCAGAATCAACGCAGTGCTCAACAACAGCACTCTCGGCATCGCAATTGAAACCCAGTCCGGCGCGCCGCCGGCTCGCACGATGTAAGCGCTACTCAACGCCGTGAACATCATGGCGATTGACGCAAGCGCCACCCACATTCCGATTCGGTAACGATTGGCACGGTAGTCTGGCTCGAGAAACTCGTCCCCGTTCCTTCGCTTTCCGTTCCCGTTAGGGCCCGGAAATGTCGAACTACCTGTTCCCTTTTTTGTTACCGGTTTAGTGCCTGTGACCATTGTGGCCATTACCGCTTGTCACCTCGACCCCGCTGTCAGTTTGCATTACGTAATCGTTCGGAGCGCCTGGTACTGCAAACTCGTAGGGCCCGTGATAAACCACCGGCAAGACGCCGGCAAAGTTGTCGTGTGGAGGAGGTGTGGATGTATTCCACTCGAGCGTAGTCGCCTCCCAGGGATTGTCTGGAGCTTTCGCACCTTTAAAGACGCTCCAGATCACGTTGAAATAGAAAACGAACTGCACAAGGATTGTGATAATCGCCGCTACTGATACGAAGACCACGAGTGGGTGCAGTCCTTTTAGAAACTCGTATTCAGTAAACTGTGAATAGCGACGCGGCATACCGACGATTCCCATGATGTGCATCGGTATGAAGATGGCATACACACCAATGAACGTGATCCAAAAATGGAATTTGCCGATGCTCTCGTTCAGGAAACGGCCAAACATCTTCGGGAACCAGAAATACAAGGCCGAGAACATTCCGAAGATCGAAGCCACGCCCATCACCAGATGGAAGTGTCCCGTCACGATATAAGTATCGTGCATCGCCAGGTCGAGTGAACTCTGTCCTAGTATCAGGCCGCTAATACCGCCGGCAACGAATAGAGAAACAAAGCCGAGCGCGAACAGCATTGCAGTTGTAAATCTGATACGTCCGCCCCATAGAGTGCCGAGCCAGTTAAACGTCTTAACGGCTGACGGAACACCAATCGACAACGTCAAAACAGAAAATGCGATCGCGGAGTAGGGACTCATGCCACTGATGAACATGTGATGTCCCCAAACAAAGAACCCGAGCAGCCCGATCGCGAAGATCGCAAACACCATTGCGCGATAACCAAATACAGGTTTACGAGCGAACGTGGCGAGAATGTGCGACGTCGCGCCCATACCCGGAAGAATAGCGATGTAAACTTCGGGGTGTCCGAAGAACCAGAACAGGTGCTGCCACACAACTGGGGAGCCACCGGTATGTAGCGGGAAGTTTGGATTCGTTCCCGAGAGAACACCGCTAACATAAAGACCACCGGGAATGAAGAAACTGGTTCCGGCCAGGCGATCCAGTAGCAAGAGGATTCCGCCACCGAGTAGAACCGGGAACGAAAGCAGAGCCAGCACTGCCGTGGTGAACCATGCCCAACAAGTCAGTGGCATTCTCATCAACGACATGCCTTTTGTACGCATGTTGAGCAAGGTCGTGATGAAGTTGAGCGCCCCGAGGAGTGAACCTACACAAAAGATCGCGATACTAATGATCCAAAGGTTCATCCCCATTCCCTGTCCGGGTCCGGCGATCGCTCCAAGTGCACTCAAGGGCGCATAACCCGTCCAACCTCCGATAGGACCGACCGTCGACTCCGCACCGGAAAGGAAGATTGCCGAGAGGATGACGATGAACCCAACGAAGGTCACCCAGAACGACAACATGTTCAGAAGCGGAAAGGCCATGTCTTCCGCGCCAATCTGGATCGGAAGGAAATAGTTTCCGAATCCACCCTGTGGAGCAGTCGTCAGCACGAAGAACACCATGATCGTTCCGTGCATCGTGACCAGCGACAGGTAGAACTCCGGGTTCATGACGCCGTTGGGCGCACCGCCCGGGAACAACGTTCCAAGGATGGGCCAACTCGTTCCGGGCCACGAGAGGTTCAGGCGCATCAGCAGCGACATGATCATTCCAACAAGCACCGCCGCCAGGGCCAGGACGATGTACTGGATACCGATGACCTTGTGGTCCAGACTAAAGATGTACTTACGTATGAAGCCCGTTGGTGCGGGGTGCCTGTGCACGCCTTCGTGATTACCTTCAGACATCTATCGTCTCCTCGTGGTTAAGCTTGTGCTCGTTAATTCGTTGTCAGTGGATACTGCGCCAGCAACTCGACCATGCGTGCCTGGAACTGCTCCTGCGGCATCGCCTGGAGTGTTTTGATCTCTTCGTCGGGAAGAACAAGCATGTAGCTCTTCATTTTGAAGTGGAGTTGGCCGCAGAGTTCAGCGCAGGCAAGTTCATATTTCCCTACCTTGGTCGGTGTGAAGTGAACTTTAATTTCCATTCCGGGAACGAGGTCCTGTTTGAACCGGAGTGGTGGCACCCAGATGTTGTGAATGACGTCCTTGGAGCGAAGACGCAGTTCGACCGGCCGGCCCACCGGAATCGCTATCGAAGAAACTACTGAGTCGTCCTTCGCACTTGGGTCCGATTCGTCCAGACCGATAAAGTTCAAGGCGCCGTCGTCAATCAGTTTTGGATCGGTCTTACCGAAGACGTTGTCTTTGCCGGGGTAATGGAAGTTCCATTGAAACTGTTGGGCAACTACCTCAACGGTAAAAGAGCCGGCTGGCGCATCGTGAAGTCGGAGTGAAGCCCATACGCTCTGTCCCATTATGCCGAGACTAATAAAGATTACCGCCGTGACCACGGTCCAAATCACTTCCAGGCGATTGCTCCCATGCGTGTAGACGCCACGATCACCGGCCCTGCCCGTATCTCGATACTTCCAGACCATCCAGCCCAAACCAACCTGGGCCGCGGTGAAGGAAATACCAACCACGATAATCGTGATTAAGAACTGCCGGTCGAGAGCCGGACCATGTTCAGTGATCGCGGCAGGAAACCACCACTTCCCAGAAACAAAAAGGAGCACTGACAAGGCTGTCAGGATCCAGATAATAACCGCAAGAGCTCGTCCCATCGGTTACCTCTCCTTTAGCTGTCCGACAAACCAGAGGCCTGTCGATCTTCTATAGTTTGGTGACTGCTAGTCTGTGAACACCGGCAAAGAATGGATCGCCGGAAATTACTTGTTGACCACCATCAAAATGAAAAGTAGTGGCAAATACAGAACTGAAGCTAACAACAATTGTCGTGCTTGCTGCCGCGACATGGAGATCGCCGCTCGAATGCTGCTGTAGAGAAAAAGAAGGCCAAGTGCGAGCGCACCGAAAAAGTAAATTCTGCCGGACAGGCCTAACACTGTCGGCAGCAAACTCACCGGAATAAGCATGAGTGTATAGACAACGATCTGTTGAGCGGTAACACGACCGTCAGGTTCGACAACTGGAAGCATTAAAATTCCCGCACGGCTGTAGTCTTCCTTGTACATCCAGGCGATAGCAAGAAAGTGTGGGAACTGCCACAGAAAAAGAATTGCGAATAGAACCCATGCTTCTATCGTCAGGGTTCCGGTTGCGGCACTCCACCCGATGAGTGGAGGCACTGCGCCGGGAAAGGCGCCAACAACAGTGGATAAAGAGCTACGAGTTTTCAAGGGTGTATACGCGAACAGATACCCCGCGATAACAGTAAGACCCAGCAACGCGCTCAGTGGATTAACGAGCACGAGCAGATAAATCTCGGCGAGTATTGTGAGCCCGGCTCCAAAAGCCAACGCTTCCCATGGCGCAACCTTACCCGTTGGTAAAGGCCTGTTCGCCGTGCGTCGCATCAAGCCATCGAGGTCACGTTCGGCGTACTGGTTGAGGGTAGCGATGCCCGATGACAGCAGAGCAATTCCCAACAGAGCACTCACCAAAGCGAGATAGTCGACACTTCCGCGCGATGCTAGTCCAAAGCCGGCAGCAGAAGTTAGAACGATCAAAAAAGTAATTCGAGGTTTTGTTAACTCGACGTAAGCGTGCACGCGTTCACGGAGCGACAACGGAGTGCGCTCGACGGCGTTGACGGCGGTTGATGGCAAATCTATGGCAAACTCTTCCATTAGAAACTCAAGACTCCAGCGGTCTGGCAGATAAATCAATTGCCGAATCTGACGCAGGCATTACTTTGTAGACTCTCAACGTTAGAACGATGGTGGTCACAAAAACCAAAGCGCCACAGGCTACGTGAGCAACTGTAACTCCTACCATTGGGTTCAATGGCTGCGGATCGTTTGGCGATGCCGCCCTGACTAAATATGCCGACAGACCTAAAATCAACTGAACAACCAAAAGCGTTAACGCCACTGTAGCAGGTCGAGTAAGAAAAGATATTCCTTTGTGTCGGCGCAGCACTGTGATTCCAGTACTTCCCAGTGCCAGGGTAACCGCGAATGCCCCACCGACGTGGGCCAAAATCAATTCTGTCGGTAACTGCTTGTCCCAGGTTGCCGAGTGACGCAGCGTCGCCCCGATTATCAATTGCAGAAAGATCGTGACCAGTGCCGCGGTGCACAAATACCGAAGTGGCAAACTCCCCTTCTCTTCGGCGATGGGTGTCGCATTCATCCAACTTCGCGAAGTAAAGATTGCCAGGCTGACCGTCGTGCAAAAGAACAACTGGGCAAGCGTTGCATGCGCCGTTGATATTGCCAGCGGCAACATCAACTTCACTGTCAGTCCGCCAAGTAATCCCTGCGCAATTACCGCCAGTAAAGCAAACACCCCGAGCTTACGAACCCACGACCTGGATTCTTTTGCCAGGATGAAGATCAGCAACCCGATCGTCAGTATGCCGACGGTTGTCGCAACCATTCTGTGCCCGTGCTCCCAGAACAAGTTGCCTACCATTTTGGGAAAGAACTGTCCGTTTGATCGCGGCCAATCAGAAGTCGCTAATCCTGCATCATGACTGGTAACAAGTGCGCCTGCGATGATTAAGAAAAACGTCGCGCAAGCGACGAGTATGGCGTAACGATTTAATCCCCGGCTCATGATCATTTCCGATTGCCAATTGCCGATTGCCGATTTGCGAATGTTCAATATGCTTCAGCTTGTCGTGACTCGAGTTAAGAAACCCCAGATAAATCAACAACAACCTATACCTATCAAAAATCGGCAATCGGCAATCGCAAATCGGCAATGTAATTAGTGTGACCGGCCCATCATTGGGAATTCCAACGCCGGCATCATCTGAAGTCCGCCCTTGTTTTCAGCTGCGGCTGCTTCACCAAATGAAAAGTCGACTTTAGCGCTTCCGTTTGCATCGACCTTCACCTGCATCGTCTTCTCAGTACCATTCGCGCCGCCTTCTTTCCATGCTGCAACTGTATACGTGCCAGCTGGAACTCCGGTCATCGTGAACGTGCCATCAGCTGCGCTAACTGCGAAGAACGGGGTCTTCATCACGCCGACGTAGGCTTTCATCCAGGGATGCTGGTTGCACTTCACCGGAATCAGAACCTCTGAAACCGTAAACGTCTTTTCAATTGTAGGCGCGCCGTTCGGTTGCGACTGGTTCCATTCCGGGTTCTTTTTCGGAGTGGGGTGAATGTTGTGCTGAGTTGGATCGCTATTGGTGATGCTGAGTTTCTGGTTTGTCTGGATACCAATCACGTGTGGTCGATAGTGACATCCATCCTGATCGAGCTTTACGGGAGTTGATGGTGGATCCCATTGAAAGTCACCCACCTTCTTACCGTCCGCGGTCGTTCCATCTTTGATGTAGACAAAAACATTCGCGAGTTTTCCATCCTTAACGACCGTATCCTCGGTCTCGAGGGTTGGATTCTTCTGTGCACAAACGGGGTCCGCAGATGAATCAATCTTCTTGGCGGCCGGCGGTGTGCCTGCAAATGCAACAACGCCTGTCACGGTTCCAGTAGCGCCTTTATAGACGACCTTTGGCCCTGCTGCGTCACTCTTGTTAGTCGTTTCTTCACCTTTCTTAGTACACGCTGAGCCAAGCGCTAATAAAGACAGTCCGAGCACCAATGCAAGCCAGACTTTTGTCTGCTTAGTCATAATTATTCCCTCCAAATTAGTTATCACGGTCGCTAAACTTTAGCACGGAAGCTGCACGAACGCAGAACGCGCTACAAAGTTAGATTTCAAAAACTCTTCACCGAAACTTTTAATGCGTTTGCCGCCACTCGCCACGGACGATTTCCCAGTCGTTGAGCATGGCTGAGAGCCCGCTTTCGTTTCATCCGAGCATGATGTTGAGCGGCAGCCGGCGCAGCAGGTGGAGCTACAGGTGACGTTGACAACAAGGCCTGCTGCTCGGACGGACTCATCTGGAACATGTAACGCACCAGCAGTCTCGCGTGGTCCTGCATATATGCGTTAGCGCTTGCCGGCGGGTTAGGAAGATTCACCACCCAACGGTCCCCTTCCTTCTTAAATAAACCAGAAGGCATTGCCGTACCCGGAGCAATCTGTGCCGGATCAAGTAACCACCTAAACGTCCAGTCAGGTTTCAATCGTTCGCTTGCGAGCAGGAAGTTAGGCGCGATCGCCTTTGCATCGTGAGTGGGATCACCCGTCACATGACACTTCAAACAAGGCGTGCCTGACGTAAACATCTGTCGCGCGACCATCTTCTCCTGGTCGGTTAATGGCGGCAGCGGCTCCTTAATATAAGGATCGATCTGGCCCGACATCGCCATGAAGAATCTCACCAGTACCTGCAACTCGTTCGGCGAGAAATTGAACGTTGGCATTCGGAAGTTCAGATATGGACGAATACCATTTCGATCAAGCCCTGGCTGCTGTTTCAATTTCGGGCCGGCGTTCGGTGTTGCTGCACCAGCCTGCGGAGAAGCTGAAGGCTGGGCGCCACCAGTCAGCGCAGCAATTTGTTGCGTCTGGGCCGGCGTCTTGTCGCCACTCAATGAGGGATCGTGCAAGAAGCGAAGCAGCCACGCCGGATCGACGCGCGCACCTTCACTCGAAAGATTCGGTGGCAACAGTTCCTTGGTTTCCGCGAAGATCGGTAGATCCATTACGACCGAACGCTGGCCCACCTGCAGCTGGTGACAACCCATGCAGTTGTACTTCTTGATTACCCACCAACCGTTCTGAATATCCTGGCGTCGTTGATCCTGCGGATTGTAGAAAAGAGTGCTGGGAACGTTGGCGCCTTCAGCACCCACGCTTCCGAGCAGGAAGGTAGTCAACGCAGTACGCCATTGGGGAGTTAAGTAGGGTTCCGGCATTCGAAGTCGATCCTTTGGATCCTTCTCTTTGCCTTCATCGTAGATTGATGGTCGAGTGATCTTTCGTTCGAAAAATCCTTTGTGGTTGTACCAGGGTTTTTCTTCCTTCTCATCCGGGCGAAGACTCAACGGATCGACGCCTTCTTCGGCATGCTTCGTCTGCAGCGCAAAATCCAACCGTTCAATCGGAGTAGCACCTTCGACGGTCAGTTCTTTTCCGATTCGCTGTTCTTCTTCGAATCCACTGATTTCATGACATCCGGCACAACCGTACTGCTTGATCAAGCCGCGTCCTTTTTCTTTTAGACTCGAATCGTCCATGAACGACGCGTCGGCATACGACTGTGGCGACGAAAGCGAGAACAGATAGGTCGCGATGTCGCGAGCTTCGGCTTCAGACAGCCGGAAGTTTGGCATCACGGTCATGTTCTGAACCTGGAGTTCAGCGCCGTCATTCGGACATTTCGAATGGAGCTCGGTATCGAAGACGAATGGCATCCCCTTCTTCGAATAATCGTCGGCAGTTAAGTCGCGCTTTTCTTTCGGGCAGTATGGAGCAACGCGCTCGCGCGGGTTGTAGATCCAACGAACGATGTAATCAAAGTTTGCCTTTTCCCCGACCTT
>QHXL01000359.1 GCA_003222935.1 Acidobacteriota bacterium | reverse complement strand
TGCGGCACTCAACCGATGTCCCCATAAAGAGCACAACACATTTTCCAATTGTCTGTAAACGCAAGATGAGGCGCCACTTGCGAGTGTCGCCTCTATCGCTGAGCCAAGCGGGCTAACCTAATAAATCGCAGCTTTCATTGAGGTGGTGCCGAAATGTACCCCTATTTTTACCCCCCAGTCAATGCAGGTAGAAAGCAACGTAGGTAGCTGAGAGCCCTTGGTGCCGTCGGCCCAGGCTCAATTTGGTTGCGGGTTAGAGACAGTAACCGCCGTTGAGAGGAGCGGCGAGAAAACACGAACGCATCACGAGAAGAGCAACTTGCCAGCAAAGGTTTTTTCTTTAAGCATTGATCACCAAATAGGCATTTATCTTGTCGGAATTCCTCTTGTGAAAATTTACGATGCCGCCGTGAACCGAAGCCACCAATTGTATGGGAACTTTGCAACATGGATATCCCTTTCCCGCACTTAGCGGACTCAAGGAAACGCTTGTTGGACTCGGCCTTTACCGGAGGCGCTACTCCGTTGTTTGATTTCTGAGAAGGGGCAAAAACTCGTCACAGAATCGTCATCTACGATCAGATGCTGAACGGTCACCGAAGTAGTTTCTGACTCTCTTCGTAAGAAGATAAAGAATTATGAGAAGCGCGATAGGAACTCCCACAATGGCTTTCGGCTCTGTTCTCAAAACTGAATTAGCAATATCGCTTAGGAAATTTATTCCGATCAGCGCGATTGCCAGTATGTAGCCCCAACGCTCGCGTCTCAGAAGCCCGACGGCGGCAGCCGCACAAGAGGCGGAGGCTGCAAATAACAACACCACGGCCCAATAACCTATCCGAAGCAACCCCTCATGTCCGCGAGAATTCAATCGCCACATTTTATCGAAGAAATTAGCGGGGATTAGAAGTGAAAGCCCCGCGAGGAAACTAAGTACAGTACCCACCATGAAGAAAATGATGAGTGCGGTGATACCAAACGGACGCGCCGGCGATCTAGTCATCTAGTTGAAAGTCCATTTAAGTGTGTGCGGCAATAAAATAGCCTTTCGAAGACTGGATCCGGAGAGGTTATCGGTGGGCTTGTAAATAAAGTCAATAATACTACGAGGAACGCTCAAGAAGGCGGGTGTCCAACACTGAGACGCTCTGTGAGTTTCTCTACGGCAGAATGAAACTCGCCGGAGTACAGTGTGAAATCATTAAGCTGGTTGACCATGAATTTTGGCGGGAACTTTTTCCGACAATGCCTGGCCTATTTCGATACGAAGGTATTTATGTAGGCTAGCGTCAAAACGAGTTTTGGGACAGAACACAAAGCTGCGCGTTAAGAGGTTAGCGGGAAAGTGCTGACAAGGGTCGCTACTTCCTTGCCTTGATGGTCTTAGTCTTTATCCGGCACGGAGCTTGAATAACTTTCGATGCAGATCTGCCATTTCACCATTACGCAAGGAGCAATTAGTTCAATGGCTAAATACGGAAAGAAGGCCGGTAAGAAGGTCGAAAAAGCAATGCACGAACGAAAAGAGGGAACGCTCAAGAGCGGCCGCTC
Organism: Acidobacteriota bacterium; assembly: GCA_003222935.1. Taxonomy (GTDB): domain Bacteria; phylum Acidobacteriota; class Blastocatellia; order Pyrinomonadales; family Pyrinomonadaceae; genus PSRF01. The sequence goes on along the minus strand of QHXL01000359.1, from coordinate 2,655 downwards.
GGGAAAAAAGGTCACCAGCAAAAAACAGGCAATAGCTATAGGTCTCTCGGAAGCAAGAAAAGAGGGCGCGAAGGTTCCTAAGAAAAAATCCTCAAAGAAATCTTCAAAGAAGCGTTCGTCAAAGAAGTCTTCAAAAAAGTCTTCGAAAAAATGAGTAGAGAGGCACAACTGACTACCCTACGATGGTAGTACTCTTGTTGCCCTGAGAGCATGCACACAACCAAAACATGAAATCGGAAGGAGAAGCGGAATGTCAGACAAGGACCGTCAGAAGAAGGACCACCAGCGTAAAGACAAAGAAAACCGAGCTATGAGGGAAAGTAACAACAATCAAACCGAAAGCGATTCCAGATCGACAGCTCCGCGTAACGAGCGCGCGCCAAAGAAAGGTGGAGGCAAGGAGAGATAGCTCTTAAAATTAGAAGACTACTTTCCGATTTTCTTGATGTGCACTAGAACGGATTTAGTGCGTTCAATGCTGATTCGATCACGAATGCGCGCAAGCAAAATCTTGACGGGAAAGTATTCACTCTCACCTTTAAAGGACGCTTGAAAACTCGCCGCGGCAGTGGAGCTCCTTGCGAAGCTCGTGATCTGTGCGCGAATTTGATCTTTTGTATCAAACGCGCCGACAACCTCGAAGAAGTTGGTGCCGATCCACTTCGTCTGGGTTGTAGTCTTTGCTCCCTGCTCCTCCATCCTGGAATAAAGAACCACTCCATCTTCATCGAGTTCAAAAAGTCCAAAGAGGTCTTGTTGGTTAATCGTTGTTGTTGCCATTGATAATCGAAGATTACGTGACCGCAAAAAGCTTCTGCGATATCTTCCCTCTTCTGAATGTCTGTAACCGACTTTCACCTTCATACCAAAGGAAGCGTCACCCTTTCTGTGCGATAGCGATCCTTTTGTGGTTTTGAAACAAACTTGCAGCATTTGGCATCAACCTTTTACTCTGCAACTCATAAAAGCGTACGCCAACGCACCGATTCCTCATCACATTTCTTGATAAATTAAGTCGACTCGTTCCCTCATAATTTCCCCGTTATGAATTCGAATAAGCAAACCGACTCCGAGAAGTAATGGGAAGGGTTTCATGAAGATCCATTACTCGCTTCACAGATCCGACGTCGTAAAGCGAGAAATCATGGAGGGATGAATGAGTAACGAAAGACTGATAAAAGTTGGCCACATTTTCATTTTGGCGGCTATAGCTCTGGTAGGCTTAATTATTTTTGCAAGTACTGCGGAAGTTATTCCAGCCGCTCTCAGCCTTCAAACCTCGAACAAGTGAGTTATCAGGTCGTCGCGCTTCGTGAGTGCTGGATCAGTCTGTCAATTTCTTCGGTCAGATTGCCGATACCAGCTGGCTTGATGAGATAGGCTTGCGCTCCAGCGTTCATCGCCTTGTGCTGCTCTTCGTTCCCAGCCACACCGGAATAGAAAAGAATCGGAACCTTTCTATCGAAGGTGCGGATTCTTTTGGTGAGTTCGACGCCTGTAAGACCAACGGCCCAGTTATCCAGAAGGCAAAGGTCAAAAGGCTGGTGTTCAGCTAGCTCGAGGGCGAGCGCGGAGTCGGCTGGACAAACAACTTCATAACCCGAAATCTCCAACATCGTCACGATCATCTCGCGCGAGTCTACGTCATCCTCGGTACAGAGAATACGGCCTTTGCTCATTGGGGACTTTAAACTAAGCACGAGATTATTGCCGGTTGGATAGTAAAGCGTATCAAATCTTGGCTGGACCGTCGTACCAGTTCTCAAGGTCAGTCGAGGTAGGAGTACAACGATCCAGCTCTGGGATTACAGGATCTTTCTACGCCGCTGCCACCCGATTGTCTGTACGGTTTTGTGCACAGGACCATGCTAAAACCCGACCGCGGTTTAGTCTGTGGCTGGTACTAGATTGAAAAGATTGCCGTCACGAACCGACCCTCTCGGCGGGCAGAGTTGAGAGCCGCTGATGGTACATCATTTGCCGAAGCAGAGAATGACTGTCACATTTTGTATGAGAACAAAACGGCGGAGGTTGAGAGATGTTCGCCGCAAGCGCTCAAAGCAGGGTGTTTCACCTCATCGAATCAAACAATCACCGAACTATTTGTGGTCTTAAGGTAAGTCAGCTTGGCCGTGCTGGTCCAAAGCGCGAACGGTTGCACCTTGTTCGCTTCAAGCCCATGGGATATTCCGAATGCAGACACTGTTCGAGAATGAACCTCGGGGAAGGCTGCAACAAGGATTTTCCTGATTGAATCGGCAGTGCCAAAGTGGTTGAGTTGTGACGAAAGTGTCTAATGTACTCAACCGATCATAAAGCCCGATAAACCTTTGCTATACCTGTTGCGCTGAACCAATTTACAGGTGTGTTGGCGCCAATTACAAGGAGGGAAAGATGGCAGACAAAGATAAAGGCGGACAAGGCGGTCGGTCAGGCGGCGGCCAGGGCGGTGGTAAATCGGGTGGTCAGTCGGGCAATGACCGGCAAGGCGGCGGCAAAGACGCAGGAGGTCGTGGAGGTTCACAAGGTGGAGGCGGCCGTTCTGGCGGCGGCAATCGATAAATACGAAACGATTGCGCAATTTTCAAAGGCGAGTTGTCGACGAACTCGTCCTTGTTATCACGGGCCGAATGGACTGGAAACGTTCGGCCCATT